>JAFEDP010000175.1 GCA_018241545.1 Pseudomonadota bacterium | reverse complement strand
TACGCGCCGGCCGGCGCAGCCGCACCGTACGCGCCGGAGGCGGAGGGCGAGGGCAGCGCGCGCGTGCCGGGCCTCGCGCGCCTGGTGATGCGCCGCGCGCTCGCGACCGCGACCGCCGCCTGAGGCGGGCTCAGCGCAGGGTCCGCGCCAGGAACGCGTCGGTGCGCTGCCAGGCGAGCGCCGCGGCGGCGGCGTCGTGCTTGAGGAACGGCAGGTGGTTGGCGTCGGCGCGCTCGTTGGCGAAGGCGTGCTTGGCCGCGTAGCGGTGGAACTCGAAGCCCACGCCCGCCGCCTTGAGCTTCGCCTCGAGCGCCTCCACGGTCGCGATCGGGAACACCGTGTCCTCGGTGGCCCAGTGGCCCAAGAGCGGCGCGCGGATCCTGCTCGCGTCCACGTACTCGAGCGGCGGGAAGCCGTACCACACGACCGCGGCGTCGGCCTCGGGCACGTGCACCGCGGCGAGCAGCGTCAGCGCCCCGCCCATGCAGAAGCCGGTGACGGCGGCCTTGGCGCTGCCCGTGGCCTTCAGGTGGCGGACCGCGCCGCGCACGTCCTGGCCCGCGGCGTCGGCGAAGTCGAGGCCCTTCATCAGGTGCTCGGCCTCGTTGGCCTCGAGCGCGACCTTGCCGCGGTACAGGTCCGGCACCAGCGCCCGGTAGCCCTGCGCGGCGAGCCGGTCGGCGACGCCGCGGATCTGGTCGTTGAGGCCCCACCACTCCTGGATCACCACGATGCCCGGTGCGGCGCCGCCGCCCGCGGGCTCGGCGAGGTAGCCCTGGCTCGAGGCCCCGTCGGGCCGCGTGAACGTGATCGACTTGCCCATCGACTGCCTCCGACTCGTCAGATCGTCTTCGGGATCGAGTCCCGCAGCGCGCGCCTCAGGATCTTGCCGACGTTGGTCTTCGGCAGCTCGTCGCGGAAGTACACGTGCCGCGGGACCTTGTAGCCGGTGAGGTCGGTGCGCGCGAACTCGATGACCTGCTCGGCGGTCAGGGCGGGGTCCTTGCGCACGACGAACACCGCCACCACCTCGCCCGAGCGCTCGTCTGGCTGCGACACCGCGGCGACCTCGAGCACGCCCGGGTGGCGCGCGATGACGCCCTCGACCTCGTTGGGGTACACGTTGAACCCGGACACCAGGATCATGTCCTTCTTGCGGTCCTCGATGTACACGTAGCCGGCCGCGTCCATGCGGCCGACGTCGCCGGTGCGCAGCCAGCCGCCGTCGATCATGACGTTAGCGGTCTCGTCGGGCCGGTTCCAGTAGCCGCGCATCACCTGCGGTCCGCGCACGCAGATCTCGCCGACCTGGTCGGTCGGCAGCGCGCGTCCGGACTCGTCGCGGATCGAGATCTCGGTCGAGGGCACCGGCAGCCCGATCGAGTTGTTGAAGCCGACGCCGCGCGGGTTGGTGGTCGCGACCGGCGAGGTCTCGGTCAGGCCCCAGCCCTGCAGCAGCTCGGCGCCGGTGAGCGCCTGCCACTTTTCCGCGACCGCGCCCTGCAGCGCCATGCCGCCGGCGACGCAGGAGACGATGCCGGAGAAGTCGACCTCGCCGAAGCCGGGCGTGTTGAGGAGCCCGTTGAAGAGCGTGTTGACGCCGTAGTAGACCGTGCAGCGGTACTTCTTCAGGTCGCGCACGAACGCCGGCATGTCGCGCGGGTTGGTGATCAGCACCGTGTGGCCGCCCTCGTGCAGCCAGACGAGCGCGATCGAGGTCAGCGCGAAGATGTGGTACAGCGGCAGCGCGCCCACCACCACCTGCTGGTGCTCGGCGGCGCGCGGGAACTGGCCGAGCCAGGCGTGCGTCTGCAGGGTGTTGGCGACCATGTTCCGGTGGGTCAGCACCGCGCCCTTGGACACGCCGGTGGTGCCGCCGGTGTACTGCAGGAACGCGACGTCCGCCGGCGACAGCGCCGGGTCCTCGAGGTTGACCCACTTGCCCTGCTCGAGGACGGTGCGGAAGTCGTGCGCCTGCGGCAGCGTGTAGCGGCGCACCTGCTTGCGCACGTGCTTGAGCGCGAAGTTGACCAGCGGCCCCTTCGGGAAGCCGAGCAGGTCGCCGACGCCGGTGACGACGACCTCCTCGACGTCGGTCTGGTCGAGGCAGGCCTCGAGCACGTGCGCGGCGTTCTCGAACACCACCACCGCCTTGGCGCCCGAGTCCTTGAGCTGGTGCTCGAGCTCGCGGTGCGTGTAGAGCGGGTTGGTGTTGACGACCGCGAGCCCGGCGCGCAGCGCGCCGAACAGCGCGATCGGGTACTGCAGGATGTTCGGCATCATGAGCGCGATCCGGTCGCCGCGCTTCAGGCGCGCCTCCTTCTGCAGCCAGGCGGCGAAGGCCCGGCTCATCGCGTCGAGCTCGCGGAAGGTGATCGTGCGGCCGAAGTTGGTGTACGCCGGGCGCTCGGCATGGCGCGCGCAGGCGTCGTCGAACAGGTGCGCCAGCGAGCGGTACTGTTCGGGGTTGATCTCGGCCGGCACCCCCGCGGGGTAGGACTTCAACCAGGGCTTATCCACGCGCACCCCGCCGTGATGTTGCAACGCAAAACCGCGATCGCCGCCGGCTCAGCGGTACGCTAGCCAGCGCCCGGGTCGTGCGCAAGCGAGGAAACCTCGGCGCGGGCTGCGCACCCGCCCGGCTCAGGCGACCCGGCCGCGCAGCGCGAGCACCCGCGTGCGCAGCGCCTCCGGGGTGACCCCGGCCGGCGCGACCGCGGGCCCGAGCGCGACGTTGATGCGCGACCACAGCCGGCGCGGCACGAGCCGCCCGAGGCCGCGGTAGCGGCGCGAGAACGCCGAGCCCCACAGCCCCGACAGCGCCGCCGGCACCACCGGCACCGGGTACTCGGCCAGGATGCGCATGAGCCCGGGCCGGAACTCGCCGACGGCGCCGTCGGCGGTCAGCCGGCCCTCCGGGAAGATGCAGACGATCTCGCCGGCGCGCAGCTCCGCGAGCACCTGCGCGAAGGCCGCCTCGCGCACGCTGCGGTCCTCGGCGGCCGGGGCGATCGGGATCGCCTTCATGCCGCGGAACACCCACTTAAGCACCGGGATGCGGAAGATCGCGGCCTCCATCACGAAGCGCATCGGCCGGTGCACCGCCGCCGACAGCACCAGCGCGTCGGCGAAGCTGACGTGGTTGCAGACCACGAGCGCGGGACCGCTCGCGGGCACGTGCTCGAGGCCGCGCACCCGGATCCGGTAGACCACCCGCGCCAGCACCCACGCGAGGAAGCGCAGCAGGAACTCCGGCACGCGCGCGTAGATGAAGGCGGTGACCGCGAAGTTAAGGATCGCGCCGGTCAGGAACACCTCGGCGATGGTCGCGCCGCGCTTGAGCAGCAGCGCGCCGAACAGCGCCGCCACCACCATGAACAGCGCGTTCCAGATGCTGTTGGCGCTGATCACGCGCGAGACGTACTCGCGCGGCGTGCGCTGCTGCATCAGCGCGTACAGCGGCACGATGTAGAACCCGCCGAACAGGCCAATCAGCGCGAAGTCGGCCAGCACGTGGCGCCCGAAGCCGGTGGCGAGCAGCGCCCACGGGTCGAGCGGGGCGGGCGGCGCGAGCGCCGGGGTCGCGAAGAACACGTCGATGCCGAACACGGTGAGCCCGAGCGAGCCGAACGGCACGAGGCCGATCTCGAGCCGCCGCCCCGACAGGCGCTCGCACAGCATCGAGCCGACCCCGACGCCCACCGAGAACGCGAGCAGCAGCGCCGTGAACACCTCCTCGGTGCCGTGCAGCACGGCCTTGGCGAAGAGCGGCAGCTGCGCCACCACCAGCGCGCCATAGAACCAGAACCACGACACGCCGAGGATCGCGAGGAACACGATGCGGTCCCTGGCCGCGGCGCGCAGGTTGGCGATCGAGGAGCGCAGGATGTTGCGGTCGATCGCGAGGCCGGGCGCTGCGGCCGGGATGCGCGGGATCGCGAGGCTGACCAGGAGCCCGGCGCCGGCGATCGTCACCAGCCCGCCCACCAGCACCGACAGCCGGTGCGCCGAGGCGAACACGCCGGCCAGCACCTGCCCGAGCAGGATCGCGCAGAAGGTGCCCATCTCGAGCAGCGCGTTGCCGCCGACCAGCTCGTCCTCCTCGAGCACCTGCGGCAGGCAGCCGTACTTGGCCGGCGCGAAGAAGGTCGAGTGCGTGCCCATCAGGAAGAGCGCGCAGAGCAGCAGCCAGATGTTGTGCGCGGCGAAGCCGGCGCCGGCGAGTCCCATGATGCCGACCTCGCAGGCCTTGACCACGCGCATCACGCTCGCCTTGTCGAAGCGGTCGGCGAGCTGGCCGGCGAGCCCCGAGAACAGCACGAACGGCAGGATGAAGAGCCCGTTGCCGAGCTGCGTCAGCAGCACCGGGTCGAGCGCGCTGTAGGCGGCGGTATCGAAGGTCGCGACCAGCAGCAGCGCGTTCTTGTAGACGTTGTCGTTGAAGGCGCCGAGCGCCTGGGCGGCGAAGAACGGCAGGAAGCGCCGCTCGGCGAGCAGCCGGAACTGGCCCTCGGCCATCAGCGGCGCTCCGGCGGCGCGAGCAGCGGCCTGAGCGCCGGCCAGATGGCGTCGAGCAGCTGGCCCTGCACCGCCGCGACCGGGTGCAGCCGGTCGGCCTGGAAGTTGCGCTCGTCGGTGAGCACCGAATCGATGAACGAGGGCACGAGCGGCACGTGCTCGGCCCGCGCGACCTCGGCGAAGGTCGCGCGGAACTGCGCCGAGTACTGCGGGCCGTAGTTGTCTGGAAGGCGCGTGCCGAGCAGCAGCACGCGCGCGCCCGCGCCGCGCGCGCGGCGCACGATCGCGGCGAGGTTGTCGCGCAGCTGCGCCAGCGGCAGGCCGCGCAGGCCGTCGTTGGCGCCGAGCTCGACGACGAGCACCACCGGGTGGTGGCGGTCCAGGACGTGGCCGAGGCGCTCGAGGCCGCCGACGCTGGTCTCGCCGCTGACGCTGGCGTTGACCACCCGGTACCCGTACCCTTGCTCGGCGAGCCGCCGCGCGAGGAGCGCCACCCAGCCCTCCTCGACGCGGATCCCGTATCCGGCACTCAGCGAATCGCCGAGCACGACGAGCGCGGGGGCGTCCGCGTCCGGCACGCCGCCGGGCCTGGCGGCGGCGCCGACCGCCGCCGCGAGCGCGAGCAGCGCCGGCGCCAGCCATCGTGCGAGGTTCAAGGTGCAGGTACTCGAGTCACGGCACGTCACCAAGGAGGTTAGCAGTCCGGACGGAACGCTGACCATCGTCGACGACGTGAGCCTCGGCGTCGAGCGCGGCGCCTCGGTCGCGATCGTCGGGCCGTCGGGCTCGGGCAAGTCGACGCTGCTCGCGATCCTCGCGGGCCTCGAGACCCCGACCCGCGGCCAGGTGTTCCTGAACGGCGCCGAGCTCACCGCGCTCGACGAGGACGGCCGGGCGCGCGCCCGCGCCCGCCACGTCGGCTTCGTGTTCCAGTCGTTCCATCTGGTGCCGTCGCTGACCGCGCTCGAGAACGTGCGCCTGCCGCTCGAGCTCGCCGGGCGCGGCGACGCCGCCGCCGAGGCGCGCGCCGCGCTCGAGTCGGTCGGCCTCGGCGCGCGCCTCGGCCACTACCCGCGCCAGCTGTCGGGCGGCGAGCAGCAGCGGGTGGCGCTGGCGCGCGCCTTCGTCGGCCGCCCGGACCTGCTGTTCGCCGACGAGCCCACCGGCAACCTCGACACCGCGACCGGCGCGCGGGTCGCCGAGCTTCTGTTCGGGCTCAACCGCGCCGCCGGCACCACGCTCGTGCTCGTGACCCACGAGCGCGCGCTCGCGGCGCGCTGCGACCGGGTGCTCGAGCTCGACGCCGGCCGGCTCGTCGGCGCGGCGCGGGGCCCGTGAGGGCGCTGCGCTTCGCGCTCGTGGCGCTCGCGCGCGACGCGCGCGGCGGCGAGCTCGGCGTGCTGGCCGCGGCCATCGTGGTCGCGGTCGCGGCGCTGACCGCGGTCGGGTTCTTCACCAGCCGCATCGGCCAGGGCATCCGCCAGCAGGCCGGCACCGTGCTCGCCGCCGACCTGCGCCTCGAGTCCGGCCGGCCGCTCGGGCTCGACTCCGGGTACGGGCGCGAGGCCGCCGCGCGCGGCCTCGCCGGCGCCGCCCTGGTCAGCTTCGCGAGCGTGGTGTTCGAGGGCGAGACCAGCCAGCTCGCCACCGTGGTGGGTGCCGGCACCGGCTACCCGCTGCGCGGCGAGCTCAAGGTCGCGAGCGCGCCCTACGCGCCGGGCGTGCCGGCGCGCGGCCTGCCGGCGCGCGGCGAGGCCTGG
>JAFEDP010000174.1 GCA_018241545.1 Pseudomonadota bacterium | reverse complement strand
CGAACTCTCGCCGAGTCGCTTGATGCGCTTCGATGTCTCCTGGATCGTCTCGCGGATCGCGTTCATGCCGTCGATCGTGCGTCGCACGGCGTCACCGCCCTTGTGCGCGACGTCGACCGAGTGCCGCGCCACGTCGGCGCAGCGCTCGGCGTTGCCGGAGACCTCCTCGATCGAGGCCGCCATCTCCGCGACCGACTCGGTGGCGGCGGCCACCTGCTTGGACTGGCCGGCGCTGGCCTTGGCGAGGTGCGCGGCCGCCGCCTGGGTCGACTTGGCGGCAGCATCCAGCGAGATCGCGGAGGCGTTGATCGTGGTCACGAGCTCGCGCAGCGCCTCGATCGCGTAGTTGATCGAGTCGGCGATGGCGCCGGTGACGTCCTCGGTCACGGTCGCCTGCACGGTCAGGTCGCCGTCGGCGAGGCTCGACAGCTCGTCCAGCAGCCGCAGGATCGCCTCCTCGTTGCGCTCGTTCTTGCGGCGCGCCATCGCCGCCACCTTGCCGAGGTCGGCGGCGCGACGGTTGCCGGCGAGCGCCAGCCCGAGCGCGGCCGCGGCCGCCGCCAGCAGCGCGAGCGCCAGCCACTGGCTGAGGGCGCCGGCGATCACGCCGAGCGCCCCGAGCACGAGCACGACGGCGGCGACGGCGAGCACGCCGAGCGCTCCCGCCAGGACTCGGGGCAGCCGCCGCACGGCTGCGTCGTTTTCGACCGTCGCGTTCATCGCTCCATTCTCCGGCGCCCCACTCAGGACGCCGCCTGCAGAAAACTCGGGCTCTCCACCAGAAGCTTGAGGCTCAGCACCGGCCAGGCCTCGCCGCCGCGGCGAAACGCACCGGCGAGGTAGCGCTCGCAGCGCACCAGCGTCGGCGGCGGCGTCGGCACGAAGTCCGCGTCGGCGAAGCGCCGGAATCCCAGCACCTCGTCGACCATCAGTCCCGCCGGTATGTCGCGGTGGTTCACGACCAGCACGCGCACGTTGCGGCCCATCTGCGTCGCGCCGCTGCCCAGGTACTGGCGCAGGTCGATCACCGACATCAGCTGGCCGCGCACGTTGGCGAGGCCGCGCACCCAGCTGCGCGCACCCGGCACGCGGGTGAGTCCGGTCGGCAGCGCCATGACCTCGCGGGTCTCCTCGCGCGCGACCAGGAAGCTCTCGGGCCCCAGCCGGAACGCGACCCCGACCCACTCGCGGCCCTCGGCCGCGTCCTTGCCCCCGGCCGCGGCCCGGCCGCGCCGCTCGAGCTCGCGCAGCAGTTCGAAGGGGCGGTCGCGCAGCTCACGCAGGCTCGCCGGCTGAGGCATCGCGCTCACCCGGCGAGCGCCGCCTGCGCCTTCTCGACCAGCTGCTGGGCGGAGACGGGCTTGACGAGGTAATCCACCGCGCCCTGGCGCATGCCCCAGATGCGGTCGGTCTCCTGCGACTTGCTGGTGACCATGATCACCGGGATGCGCTTGGTCTCCGGGTCGTTGGCGAGCGTGCGCGTGGCCTGGAAGCCGTTGACCCCCGGCATCACGATGTCCATGAAGATGAGGTCCGGCTTCATCGTCTTCGCCAGCCGGATGCCCTCCGCGCCGTCGGAAGCCGCCGCGGTCTGGTAGCCATGCTTCTCGAGGGCCTTGCGGATGACGTGCACCTCGGTCGGCGAGTCATCGACGATCAGGATGAGTGCCATGGCGCGAGGCCCCGTCAGGACGCGGCCGCTTCGGCCGGGTTGACGTGCTGCTCGATGGCGGACAGCAGCTCGTCGCGGGTGAATGGCTTGGTCAGGTAGTGCTCGGAGCCCACGATTCGGCCCCGCGCGCGGTCGAACAGGCCGTCCTTCGAGGACAGCATGATCACGGGGATCGTCCGGAACACCTTGTTGTGCTTGATCAGCGAGCAGGTCTGGTAGCCGTCGAGGCGCGGCATCATGATGTCGACGAACACGATGTCCGGCTGGTGGTCGGCGATCTTCGACAGCGCGTCGAAGCCGTCCACGGCGGTGTAGACCTCGCAGCCTTCCTTCGACAGCAGCGTCTCGGCCGTGCGCCGGATCGTCTTGCTGTCGTCGATGACCAGCACCTTGAGGCCGGAGAGCCGGGACTTGTGAGCCGCTTGCGCTGCGTTGTCCATCGCTTGCACCTGAATTCGAACCCGCCGGACGGTCTGCGCACGCGGCCAGTCCGCGCCCCCACGGCCGGGTCCGAATAGCCGACGGGTTTTAACATATCAAGCCGGAGGTGGCCACGCCGGCGCTCCGACACAGTTCACAGTTCGCCGTTCCCTCGGCGCACGCCTCGCGGCGGCCCCCTCGGGGAGCGGCCACGGTGCAGGTGTACTATGGCGTGGCACCCCCGCGAGGGTGATCCGCATCACAATTACGCGCGCCGGCCGCTCCGCGGCGGTCGGATCGCGCCTCCGGAGAACGTCGTATGCCCGGCCCGATACGCCTCGGCGTCGTGATGGACCCGATCGGCCAGATTAAGCCCGCCAAGGACACCACCCTCGGCATGCTGCTCGCCGCCCAGGCCCGGGGCTGGGAACTGCACTACGCGGAGCAGCGCCACCTGTGGCTGCGCGACGGGCGGGCCATGGGGCGGCTCGCTCCGCTGACGGTGCGCCGGGACGACTCCGACTGGGCGACGCTCGGGCCCGCGGTCGACCGGCCGCTCGGCGAACTGGACGTGATCCTGATGCGCAAGGACCCGCCGTTCGACACCGAGTACATCTACACCACCTACATCCTCGAGCGGGCGGAGGCCGCTGGCGCGCTGGTCGTGAACCGCCCGCAGGGCCTGCGCGACATGAACGAGAAGGTCTACACCGCCTGGTTCCCCGAGTGCTGCGCCCCGACGCTGATCACGCGCGACATGGCCGACATGCACGCCTTCATGCGCGAGCACGCCAAGGTGGTCTGCAAGCCGCTGTTCGGCATGGGCGGCCGGTCGATCTTCGTGATCGACCACGAGGACAAGAACGCCAACGTGGTCTTCGAGACGCTGACCGACTACGGCAGCCGCTACGCGATCGTGCAGCGCTACCTGCCGGAGATCGTCACGACCGGCGACTCGCGCGTGATCCTGGTCGACGGCGAGCCGGCGGACTACGCGCTCGCCCGCATCCCGACCGCGGCCGACAATCGCGGCAACCTCGCCGCTGGCGCGCGCGGCGTGGGCCGGCCGCTCAACGAGCGCGACCGCTGGCTGGCGGCGCGCATCGGCCCGACGCTGCGCGAGCGCGGCATGCTGTTCGTCGGCCTGGACGTGATCGGCGGCTTCGTCACCGAGATCAACGTCACGAGCCCGACCGGCATCCGCGAGCTCGAGAAGGAGTTCCACGTCGACATCGCCGGCCAGCTGATGGATGCGATCGAGCGGCGCCTCGCCGCGCTCCGCGCCTGAGTGATGCGCCGGGCGGCCCTCGCGCGCGCGTTCACGGCGCTCGTACTCGTGCTCGCCGCCGGCTCCGGCGCCAGCGCGGCCCCCGCGGCTCCCGCTGCCCCCGCTGCCCCCGCTGCCCCCGCGGCCGCGGTCGAGACGATCACCGTGCCGGGCCTCAAGGCGCCGGTTGAAATCCTGATCGACCGCTGGGGCGTGCCGCACCTGTACGCGCGCAGCGAGCCCGACCTCTTCCTCGCCCAGGGCTGGAACGCGGCGCGCGACCGGCTGTTCCAGATCGACTTGTGGCGCCGGCGCGGCCTCGGCCAGCTGGCCGAGGTGTTCGGCCGCGCCTACGTCGACGACGACCGCGCGGCGCGGCTGTTCCTGTTCCGGGGTGACCTGCGGGCCGAGTGGCGCGCCTACGGTGGCGACGCACGCGCCGCCAGCGAGCGCTTCGTCGCCGGCATCAACGCCTACGTCGACTGGCTGCGCGACCGCCCGGAGCGGCTGCCGCGCGAGTTCCGGCTGCTCGGCTACGCACCGGCCCGCTGGACGGCCGCCGACCTGGTGCGCATCCGCGCCCACGGCCTGTCGCGCAATCTCGACAGCGAGGTCGCGCGCGCGCAGGTCGCCTGCCGCGGCGACGTGGACGCGGACCGCGTGCGCGCCCCGCTGAGCCCGACCTGGCGCACGCACGTGCCGGACGGCCTCGACCCGTGCCTGCCGCGCGACGTGCTGCGTCAGTTCACGCTCGCCACGCGCGACTTCCGGCTCGAGCCGCCGGCAACGGCCCGCACCATCGCCCCGGCGCACGCTGGCGAGGCGCTGGAGGGCAGCAACAATTGGGTGATCGCACCCGCCAAGTCGGCGACCGGCCGGCCCATCCTCGCCAACGATCCGCACCGGGCCTTCGTCGAGCCGAGCATCCGCTACCTGGTCGGACTCGACGCGCCGACGTTGCACGCGATCGGCGCCAACCAGCCGATGATCCCGGGCATCTCGCTCGGCCACAACGACAACATCGCCTTCGGCTACACGATCTTCCCGATCGACCAGGAGGACCTGTACGTCTACGAGCTGGACCCGGCCTCGGCGCACGCGTACCGGTACCACGGTCGCTTCGAGTCGTTCCGCACGGTGCACGAGACGATCGCGGTACGCGACGCCGCGCCGGTGAGCGTCGACCTGGAGTTCAGCCGCCACGGGCCCGTGATCTACGTCGACGCCGCGCACCGCCGGGCGTTCGCCGTGCGCACGGCCTGGCTCGAGCCCGGTACGAGCGTCTATCTCGGCGCGCTCGGCTACCTCAAGGCGCGCTCGCTCGCCGACTTCGAGCACGCACTCGACCGGTGGCGCACGCCCTCACTCAACCACCTCTACGCCGATACGCGCGGCACCATCGCATGGCTGCCGGCGGGGCTTGCGCCGGTGCGCCCCAACTGGGACGGCTTGCTGCCGGTACCCGGCGACGGCCGTTACGAGTGGCGCGGCTTCTGGTCGCGTTCGGACCTGCCCCGCCGCGTCGATCCGCGCGAGGGCTACCTGACGACGTCCAATGAGATGAACCTCCCCGACGGCTACCCGTACGCGCGGCGCAAGCTCGGCTTCGAGTGGAGCGCGCCGTGGCGGCACGAGCGCATCGACGCGGTGCTCGCCGCCCTGCCACGGGTCTCGATCGAGGACTCGGAGCGGCTGCAGACGGACCAGGTGTCGCTGCCGGCACGTCGCCTGGTCGCCGCCGTTCGCGAACTGCGCAGCGAGGATGCCGACGTGCGCGCCGCGCTCGCACTGTTCGGCCGGTGGGACGGCACCGTCGCAGGCGATTCGGCTGCCGCGGCCCTGTACGAGGTCTGGTTCACGCGCCACCTGCGCGGCGCGGTCAAGAACGCGCTGCTCGACCCCGCCGTCGCGACGACCTTCGACGCAGCGCACGTCGACATCGTCGTGGACGTCATCGAGCACCCCGACGCCTGGTTCGCGGAGCGCCCGCGCGAGCGGCGCGATGCGCTCGCCGCCGCCACGCTCGGCGCGGCGTTCCGCGAGCTGCGCACGCGCCTCGGTGCCGACGCGACCCGCTGGCGCTGGGATGCGCTGCACCACAACCTGGGGGAGCACCCGTTCGCGGCGGTCGTCGACGAGCGCGAGCGTGCCCGCCTCAACGTCGGGCCGCTGCCGGTCGGCGGCGACCCGTACGTGCCGAACCAGGCGAGCTACCGGGCGGCCGACTTCCTGGACGTGGCGGGGCCCTCGGTGCGGGTCGTCATCGACGTCGGGAACTGGGACGGCTCGGTGGCGGTGAACCATCCGGGCCAGTCCGGCGACCCTGACGACCCGCACTACCGCGACCTCGCCGAGCTCTGGCGCGGCGGCGAGTACTTCCCGCTCCTGTATAGCCGCGCCGCCGTCGAGCGCGCCACCGAGCGCACGCTGCGGCTGGTGCCGGGCCGCTGAGGCCACCGCACGGCGCGTATACTCGCCGCCGTGAGCGAATCGGTCCTCCTCGGCGAGCTCGAGTCGCGGCGCGAGGCCGCGCCGCCGGTGCGCGACCGCCTGACGACCACGCTGTTCCTGGTCGGCGCGCTGCACGCGATCCTGATCCTCGGCATCACCTTCGCGCCGCCGCGCGGCGGCGGGTCGACCGACGCGCCGTCGCTCGAGGTGCTGCTGGTCCACGACCCGGTTGCCGAGGAGCAGCTCAACACCCGGGCCGACTACCTGGCGCAGGTCAACCAGCGCGGCTCCGGCACCGGCCTCGACGTGCGCGGCGCCGAGTCGCCGCACAGCCTGCCGTCGCCGGCGGCGGCGGAAGGCCGCAGCGACGCGAGCGGCGAGGCCGGCGCCGAGTCCGGCAGTGGCGGCGCCGACGACCTGCTCGCGAGCCGTGCCGCGTCCCGCGACCGGCGCTTCTCGGAGCACGGCGCGCCCGCCGCCGCCGCCGGCTCGCCGCTGGTGCT
>JAFEDP010000173.1 GCA_018241545.1 Pseudomonadota bacterium | reverse complement strand
CCCCATCCAGCACCAGCGTCGGGCGCGCTTCGGCGGCGCGCTCCAGGTCCATTCTGGCCCGCTGCCAGCGCTCCGAGGCCATGAGCTCGGCGCGCGCGGCGAGCGCGAGCAGCCCGAGCCCGAGGCCCAGAATATGGTAGGTGGCCAGGCGCGGGCGCAGCGGGCGCGTCGGGGCCACGGCGCGCCTCGGCTCAGCCCGCCGGCAGTGCCACGTCGACGGTGAACTCGCCGTGGTCGCCGTGGCCGTGGATCTTGAGCGGACCGGCCGGTACCGCGCCTGAGGGCTTGAGCGTCCAGCGTGCCGCGCTGCCCGGCAGCAGGTAGCGCGAGCCGAGCACGGAGCCCACCGCCGCGCCGCCGGCGGCAGTGACCTCGAAGTCGGTGATCTGCAGGTGGGCGCGACCGGCGTTGACGGCAGTGATCACCACCGCACCGTCGGCCTCGCGCGTCGCCGCGAAGGTGACCTCCGGCTTGGCGCCGCTCGCCGCGATGAAGACCGGCACGCCGACGCGCAGCGCCACCTTGAGGCCGTTGCCGGACTGCGGCGTCGAGTCCGGTACTTCCTGGAAGAACAGGCGGTAGCTGGCCTCGTTCGCCGGTTCGCCGGTCGTGCGGCGGGCGACCCGCACGATCTGCTCGCTCTTGGGGGCCACCACAAATACCGGTGGCGTCACGATCAGGTCGCGGCTCGGCTGGTAGTGGTCGGTGTCATCCGGCTGCGACCAGGCCACCGCCTCCACCTGGATCGTGACCGGCGCGTCGGCGTCGTTGTGCAGCGTCAGGACGCCGGTCGACTTGCTGCGGTCCATCTCGATGCGGATCGGCGCCAGCGCGAACGAGCCTGCGGCGGCGGGGACCGCCGCCGCAAGCCACGCCGCGAGCGCCAGGGCACAGCGGCCACGCCACCGTCCTGCCGTCGTGCCCATGATCACGAGGCTCCGTCCGCTCAGTAGGTGACCGTGACGGTGATCGTGTCGGTGTAGTTGCCCGGCACCGCGTTCTGGTTCGTCGGGTTGTCGAGCAACTGGCCATAGACCGTGTACGCGACCGGCGTGCCCAGGCCATTGCCGGTGCCGGCCTGCGTCACCGACGTGCCGCTGTTGTCGCCCCACACCGTCGCGTAGGTGTTGGTCGTGAACAGGTTGTACTGCAGCGTGTTGGTGCCATTGGCCATCAGGCGCTGGGCGACCGTGCCGCCGGTGGTCGAGCCGCCGTTCAGGGCGACCGTGAACCCGGTGGTCTTAGTGCACAGCACGTTGATGGTCGAGGTGCCGGACGCGGCGCCCGAGCCCGGCGTGTAGTTGCCGAAGTTGAGGGCGGTGGCGTTCACCTGGCAGGCCTTCTGCACGGCGGCCTGAACCTGGAACGTGGTGGTGGTGGTCGCCGCGAAGGCGGAGCCGGTTCCCAGGAGGGCGGCGCCGACGGCGGTGGCGATCAGGACTCTACGCATGACTACTCCTTAGTGTTTCGACGCATCGATTGCGCCGCGGGCCCGGCCACGGCCGAGGGGACAGCCGTGGAGGGGCGAGCCGGATTCTTAGTATTTGACAAATTGCCGTCGTGACCGGCGTCGCAACTTTGCGGCGCTGCGCTCAAGTTTTCCGCGGAACTGCCGACCCCCTCGCGATTTATCCCCGGTATGAAATCGGTTTTCTCCCGACCGGGCGCTCGGGCCGCGGCGCACGCGCGGCTGCACAGCGGCGCCGATGGCCGTTGCAGGGCACCGCTGCGACGTGCTGCAGGGTCGCCACCCGGCGCGTGCCGCGATCTCCCCCGTCCGGCCCGGGCGCCGGGGCCCGCATATACTGAGGCGATGCGTCCCGTCGATGACCTGCAGCGGGCCGGGACCGGCCCGGTGGCGGCGCGTTGAGCGCCGCCGGCCTCTCGCACTTGCTCGGCGCGTCCGGCCCGCTCGCCGAGGCCGTCGAGTCGTTCCGGCCGCGGGCCGGCCAGCTCGCCATGGCACGGGCGGTCGCCGAGGCGCTCGAGCTGCGCGGGCGCCTCGTGGTCGAGGCCGGCACCGGCACCGGCAAGACCTTCGCGTACCTCCTGCCGGCGCTGCTGTCGGGGCGGCGGGTGATCGTCTCGACCGGCACCCGCACGCTGCAGGACCAGCTCTACCACCGCGACCTGCCCGCGGTCGGCCGCGCGCTCGGCCGGCCGGTGCGGGTCGCCCTGCTCAAGGGCCGCGCCAACTACCTGTGCCGCCACCGGCTCGCGCTCGCGCGCGGGGCGCCGGAGCTGCCGGCGCTTGGCCGCGCCGCGCGCCTCGCGCTCGCGCGGGTCGAGGCCTGGAGCCGGACCACGACGGCCGGCGACGTCGGCGAGCTGGAGTCGGTCCCGGACGGCGACCCGATCTGGCCGCAGGTCACCTCGACGCGTGAGAACTGCCTCGGCCAGGACTGCCCGGAGTTCCGCGGCTGCCACGTGGTGGAGGCGCGCCGGGCCGCCCAGGCGGCCGACCTCGTGATCGTCAACCACCACCTGCTGCTCGCCGATCTCGCGCTGCGCGAGGAGGGCTTCGGCGAGCTGCTGCCCGGCGCCGACGCCGTGATCCTCGACGAGGCGCACCAGTTCCCGGACACCGCCGCGCAGTTCTTCGGCACGCGGCTCGGCTCGCGCGGCCTCGCCTCGCTCGCGCGCGACGCGCTCGTCGAGCTCACGCGCGCCGGACTGCTGGATGCCGGCTCGCGCCGACTCGTCGAGGCGCTCGAGGCGGCGAGCGCCGCGGTGCAGCGCGCGCTCGCCGGCCTCGGCGAGCGCGTCGACTGGGGCGCGCTGCCCGATGCCGCGCTCGAGGGCGCGCAGGAGCTCGAGCGGGCGCTCGCGGCGATGGCCGAGCACCTGGGCGCGCCGGCGCTCGAGGCGCCGGGCGTGCGCCAGTGCGGCCGGCGCGCGCTCGAGGCCGGTACGCGCCTCACGGCGATCCTGGCCGCGGAGGCGGCCGACGGGTTGCGGTGGGCCGACGTCGGCCCGCGCGCGTTCAGCCTCGAGCTCACGCCCTTCGAGGTCGCGGCGCGCCTGCGTGGCCACTTCGACGCGCGCCCCTGCGCCTGGATCTGCACCTCGGCGACGCTCGCGGTCGACGATGACTTCGACCACTTCACCCGCCGCATGGGGCTCGAGACGGCGCGCTGCCTGCGGGTGCCGAGCCCGTTCGACTTCGAGCAGCAGGCGCGCCTGTACCTGCCGCAGGGACTGCCGCAGCCCGCCGCACCCGGCTACACCGCGGCCCTGATCGAGGCTGCGTTGCCGCTGCTGCGGGCGGCCGGCGGGCGCGCGTTCCTGCTGTTCACGAGCCACCGGGCGCTCGCCGAGGGCACGCGCTGCCTGCGGGCGGCGCTCGCTGCCGCCGACCGCTTCCCGCTGCTGGTGCAGGGCGAGGCGCCGCGCGATGCGCTCTTGCGACGCTTCCGCGAGCTCGGCAATGCGGTGCTGCTCGGCACCGGCAGCTTCTGGGAGGGCGTCGACGTGCGCGGGCCGGCGCTCTCGCTGGTCGTCATCGACAAGCTGCCGTTCGCATCGCCCGACGACCCGGTGCTCAAGGCGCGGCTCGCCGGCCTCGAGCGCGAGGGCCGCAATGGATTCCTCGAGTACCAGGTGCCGCAGGCGGTACTGGCGCTCAAGCAGGGCGTCGGGCGGCTGATCCGCGACCCCAACGACTTCGGGGTCGTGATGCTCGGCGACCCGCGGCTGCGCAGTCGCGGCTACGGGCGGACGTTCCTCGCGAGCCTGCCGCCGATGCCGGTCACGACCGACGCGGGCGAGGCGATCGCGTTCCTGCGCCGGCATCTCGGCGCGCTCGCCCCGACGGGCACGCCGTGAGGCTGCTCGCGCTCGACACCGCGACCGAGGCGTGCAGTGCGGCGCTGCTCGTGGACGGAGCGCTCGCCACCCGCGAGGCGATCATCGGCCGCGGCCATGCCGAGCAGATCCTGCCGATGATCGATGCCCTGCTCGCGGAGGCGGGCATCGGGCTCGCGGCGCTCGATGCCATCGCCTTCGGGCGCGGCCCGGGCGCGTTCACCGGCGTGCGCATCGCGGTGGGCATCGCCCAGGGCCTCGCCTACGGGGCGGGGCTGCCGACGGTGCCGGTGTCGGACCTCGCGGCGCTCGGCGCGCAGGCGCTCGCGCGGGCCACGCGCGAGGCGCTGCCCGCGACCGAGGCGCTGGTCGCGCTCGATGCCCGCATGGGCGAAGTCTACGCGGCGCGGGTCAGGCCTGATCCGCTGCTCGGGGTCACGCTGACCGAGGAGCGGCTGGCACCGCCCACGGCGGTGTTCTTGCTGCCAGCCGGGGAGGGCACCGCGCGCGTCGCCGCCGGGCACGGCTTCTCGGCCTATCCGGAGCTCGCGAGCCGCATGGCGCCGCTCGTCGGGGCCGTGTGGCCCGAGCTGCTGCCGCGCGCAGCCGAGGTCGCGACCCTCGGCGCGCAGGCGCTGCGTGCCGGCCGGATCGTGCCGCCGGAGGCGGCCGAGCCGGTGTACCTGCGCGATGATGTCGCCGACCGGTCAAGCCGTGCCGGTCGATGACGGTCCGATGACGGCCGGGGCGTGTCGCCGCGCAGCGGTCATCGAACCGTCACATTGGGCCGCTGTAATGGCAGGATCGTGACCGGGAGCCGCGCCGCACCATGACCGCTCGCCAGATTCTGGTCGTCGAGGACGAGCGCGCCATCCGCGAGATGGTCGCGTTCGGGCTGCGGCGCGCCGGATTCGAGGTCAGCGAGGCCGAGAATACCCGCGAGGCGCGCGCGCGCATCGCCGACCGGCGGCCGGACCTCGTGCTGGTGGACTGGATGCTGCCGGACATGAGCGGCCTGGAACTCACGCGCGCGCTCAAGAAGGACAAGGACACGCGCGAGGTGCCGATCATCATGCTGACGGCGCGTGCCGAGGAGCACGACAAGGTCAGCGGCCTCGAGGGCGGGGCCGACGACTATGTCACCAAGCCATTCTCGCCGCGCGAGCTGCTGGCGCGCATCCACGCGGTGCTGCGCCGCAGCCTGCCGGCGGCGCGCGACGAGCTGGTCAGCGCCGGGGCGATGACGCTCGACCCGGCCGGGCATCGGGTCACGGTCGGCGACGCCACCGTGCCGCTCGGCCCGACCGAGTACCGGTTGCTCAGCTTCTTCATGACCCATGCCGAGCGCGTGTACTCGCGCGGGCAATTGCTCGATCGGGTCTGGGGCGGTAACGTGTACGTCGAGGAGCGGACCGTCGACGTGCACATCCGCCGCCTGCGCAAGGCGCTCGAAGCGTTCGACTGCGACAAGTTCATCCAGACGGTGCGCGGCGCCGGCTACCGCTTCTCCACCCGCCCCGAGTAGACGCCGCCCCACACTCGATGTCGCCCGCCTGGTCATTCGCGCTCGCCCGCCTGCTCGGCGTCCTCGCGATCGCGGTGGTGACCGGGTTCCTGCTCGGGCACGTGCAGCTGACGGTCGTCGCGGTGCTGGCCGGCTACCTGGCGCTGAGCTTCGTGCGCCTGTACCGGCTCGAGCGCTGGCTGCGGCGCCGGCGCACCGAGTCGCCGCCGGACCTGCCGGGCATCTGGGGCGACATCGTCGCGCTCGTGATGCGCATCTACCGGCGCAAGCAGTTCCACAAGCGGCGCATCGTGCAGCTGTTCCGCGAGTTCCGGCGCATGACCTCGGCCATGCCGGACGGCGTCGTCGTGCTCGGCACGGAGCGCGAGATCCTCTGGTTCAACCGCAACGCCGGCCGGCTGCTGCGGCTGCGGCGCAAGGTCGACTTCGGCCAGCGCATCGACAACCTGCTCCGTCAGCCGGAGTTCGGCCGCTACCTCGCGGCCGGGGACTACTCGATGCCGGTGGTCGTGCGCACCGCCTATGACACGGATGCGCACCTGGCGTTGCAGATGGTGGCGTACGGCAGCCAGCAGCTGCTGCTGGTGCGCGACGTCACGCGCCAGGTCCGCCTCGAGGCGATGCGCAAGGACTTCGTCGCGAACGCCTCGCACGAGCTGCGCTCCCCGCTGACGGTCATCGCGGGCTACGTCGACACGCTGGCCGATGACCCGGGCGTCGACCCCGCGTGGCGGGCGCCGCTCGAGGAGATGCGCCGCCAGGCCGAACGCATGCGCGCCGTGGTCGATGGCCTGATCGAGCTGTCGCGGCTCGAATCGACCCCGGGCGAAGCCGGCGAGGACGTCGTCGACGTCGGGGGCATGCTGACGCTGATCCGGCGCGAGGTGCTCGCGCTCGAACGGCGTCCGGCGCAGATCACGCTCGCGCTCGACAGCGACGCCAGGCTCTACGGCGCCGAGGCCGAGATCCACTCGGTGTTCGCCAACCTGGTCTCCAACGCGGTCAAGTACACGCCACCGGCCGGCCACGTC
>JAFEDP010000172.1 GCA_018241545.1 Pseudomonadota bacterium | reverse complement strand
TCCGCGATGTACGGCGCGCAGATCGACAGCGCCACGCTGACCGGAACCTGCACGGCCGCGGCGACGAGCGGCTGCATCCTCGACATCGTGTTCGAGCCGACCTTCACGGCCCCGGGCACCGCCACGGTGGCCGCGACGATCGTCCCGCAGATCGCCGTGTCCTTCTACGGCTGGGATACCAAGGACTTCCTCATCAGCCGCCACACGGGCTGGGGCGCGCCGGCCACGGCGAACTGCCCGGACTTCCGCGGCAACCCGTCGGGCTGCACGATGGAGTACGTCCTCGGCTCCAACAAGAACCCGCTGTTCACGGAAGTCGCGCGTAGCGACGGCAAGTGGGAAGTGAAGCTGGACCTCGCGATGTGGACGCCGCCGGCCAACACGACTGGCACGATCCCGGCCGAGATCCTGGCGGGCACCATCAAGAAGGCGGAGATCACGCTGCAGCCGGCCCTGACGGTCAACGGCAGCGCGGTCGCGCTGAACGCCCCGTCGCAGACCTTTGACGTGTCCGCCCCGGGCACCGGTGGTGCGCTGGCGACCGTGTCCAACTACTTCAAGGACGCGAACAAGATCGTCGACGAGGCGAAGTGCAACAAGTGCCACGACGCGCTCGGCCCGACGTTCCACGGCGGAAGCTACGGCGGCAACATCGTGCTGTGCCGCAGCTGCCACGTGCCGACCTCGGGTGCGGTGACGATCGAGATGCAGTCGCGCTCGATCGACTCCTACGTGCACGCCATCCACTCGTTCCAGGGCTTCGGCGAGATGGCGGTGGGTACGGTGGACTTCACGGACGTCGTGTCCGCGAAGCGCTACGAGGACTACATCAACCACACGTTCCCGAACTTCACCGTCAAGAACTGCGAGGCGTGCCACGTCACGGCCGGTAGCCGCGATGCGGACAACCCGACCAGCAGCGGTCTGCCGGTGTACCCGGTGACGTACAACGTGCCGGATCAGACCACCACGATCCCGGGCCTGCTGTCCAAGGCGGTCACGGTCTCGCAGTGGTTCGCGCTCGATGCGAATGGCAACCCGGTCATGCCGGGCCCGACCAGCCGCAACATCGGCGCGGTGCCGTCGTACGCGGTGAGCCCGTCGTCCAGGGCGTGCGGTGGCTGCCACCGTGCCGACCTGATCAAGGAAGACGACGCGAGCGGCCTCGCCTCGTTCAACGAGCACACGGCGCAGGGTGGCTACCTGGTCGACACGTCGCAGACCAACTCGACGTGGACCAGCGCAACGTCCTACATCTACGGCGTAATCAACAACATCATGGGCTTCTTCGCCCACTAGACGAGGCGCGTTGACTCAGGAGGCGGGCCCCCGGGGCCCGCCTCTTTTTTTTGGGCGACGCGGCGCGCGCGTCTCGCGCTGCACGCCCCGTCTAAGCATCGTCCCGGATGCTGCGTCGCGATCCCGACCCTAGACTGCCCCCATTCGGACCCCATTCCTGCGAACCCGGAGTACCGCCGTGTCGAAGTCACTGGCCCTCAGCCTGATCGCCGCCACCCTCGTCCTGCCGCTCGCCGCCTGCCAGAAGCCCGCCGCCAAGCCCGCGGCCCCCGCGGCCACCGGCGCGCCGAGCGAGGCCCACCCCCTGCCCGGCAAGGCCTTCACGGCGGTGGACCTCGCCGGCATGAAGAAGGCCGACGGCGGCAAGACGATCGCCGAGATCTACGCGCAGAAGGACCAGCTGGCGGACCAGAAGGTCGTGCTGCGCGCCAAGGTCGTGAAGGTGCGGGCCAACATCATGGGCAAGAACTGGGTGCACCTGCGCGACGGCACGGGCGAGGCGACGAGCAACGACCTGACCGTCACCACCACCGATGCGCCGCCCATGGTGGGCTCGACGGTGCTCGCGACCGGCACGCTCGGCCGGAACAAGGACCTCGGCCTGGGCTATCGCTACGAGGTGATCCTCGAGGAGGCGAAGTTCACGGTCGAGAGCGGCCCGCCCGCGATGCCCGCCGACTCGGGCAGCGGATCCTAAGTCTGCGTGGCGCGGGCGCGCGCGGCGGCGCGCCCGCGCACGGCTTCCTGAAGCAGCGTCGCCGATCGGCGTCGCCCCGCGCCGCCCGTGCGGCGCGGCCGGCGGGCTACTCTTGCGCGTCCGCGGCCCGACGGTCGGCCGCACCGCTCAGAGGAGTGACGCCGATGGCAACCATCTTCGCTGCCGCACGCCGCGCCTGCGCTCTCGCGCTCGCCGGATCCCTCGCCTGCGCCACGGGCGCGCACGCCGACCCGCTCGGCCTGTACCTGGGCGGCGGCGTCGGCCAGGCCAACACCAAGGTGGACGAGCTGGGCTTCAGCGAGCACCACCTCGGCTGGAAGGCGCTCGTGGGCCTGCGGCCGATCGACGTGGTCGGCGCCGAGCTCGAGTACGTCGACCTCGGCCACCCGAGCAACGCCGGGACGCTCGGCCCGGCCGACGCGCACGTACGGGCCGCGGCGCTTTTCGGCCACGTGTACCTGCCGCTGCCGGTGCCGCACCTCGACGTCTACGTGAAGGCGGGCCTGAGCCGCCTGCAGTCGACCGTCAGCGGCCCGTGCTCCTCGGGCCCGCCGTGCTCGCTGTTCCGCTTCGACCGCAACGACACCGAGTTCGCCTACGGCGCCGGCGTGCAGTTCCACTTCTCGAGCTTCGCGCTGCGCGGCGAGTACGAGCGCTTCCGCTCGCCGATCGGCGACCCGAGCTTCGCCTCGGCCTCGCTGATCTGGAGCTTCTGAGCGGCGCCTAGCCGCGCCAGACCACCGGGCACTCCGGCGCCTCGAACGGCGCGCCGTCGGCGAGCTCGAGGTGCGGGAACGGCGGCGAGCCGTGGGCGCGCTGCGCGACGAAGCGCGCGTCGTCGCCGACCCAGCGGTGCGAGAACACCCGGCGCGGCCGCAGCGAGGCATTGGCCGGCGCGCCGTGCACGGTGCGGAAGTCGAACGCGACCGCATCCCCGGGCTCGAGCGCCCAGCTGCGCACCGGCAGGTCGGCGCGGCGCGCCTCGAGGTCCGGCAGGTCCGCGAAGTCGGCGCCGGGGAAGAGCGGCGAGCCGTCGAAGCGCACCGGGCGAAATCCCGACTCGCTCCAGCGGTGCGAGCCGGCGATGCACTCGAGCGCCACCTCGCGGCCGACCGGGTCGAGCGGCGTCCAGAAGCTGACCGACTGGCTGCCGGCGACGCAGTAGTACGGCGCGTCCTGGTGCCAGGGGGTCACGACGCTGCTGCCCGGTTCCTTGATGAGCACGTGGTCGTGGAAGAAGCGCGCGGTCGAGGAGCCCATCAGCGCCGCGGCGAGCGCCGCCGCCGGGGACTCGAGCACGAAGGCGCGAAACTCCGCGATGCGCTGCCAGTTGCAGAAGTCCTGGAAGAACGGCGCCGAGCCGTCGGCCGGACGGTACGAGCGCTCGAGGGCGCTCGGCGCGGCGCGCAGCCGCGCGACCCCGGCGGCGAGCCGCTCGGTCCAGCCGCCGAACACCCCGCGCAGCACGACCACGCCCTCGCGCTGGAACGTCTCGACGACCTCGCTCGGCACCGCCATGGCTCCCCCCGCCCCGCCCGGCCGGCAATGGCCGCATTCCTCGGCGAAGGCGTGAAATAGTGCAGCAGGAATCCGCCGCGTGCTTAGGTACCATCCGCATCCCCGCCGGCGCGGCGGGGGACGGACGGGCCGGCAACGCCCGCCGGTGCAGGCGACGGGAACCGGCATGGACCTGGCTTCGACGACGACCGACCTCCCCGACCGCGGGTGCGTGCCGTGACGGCGCCCGCGCGCGGCCGGCTGTTCGTGATCGCCGCGCCCTCGGGCACCGGCAAGACGAGCCTCGTGCGGGCGCTGATGCGCGAGGTGCCGGCGCTGGCGTTCTCCGTCTCGCACACGACCCGCCGGCCGCGCCCCAACGAGCAGGACGGCCGCGACTACCACTTCGTGAGCCCGGAGCGCTTCCGGCAGATGATCGAGGCCGGCGAGTTCCTCGAGCACGCGCGCGTGTTCGACAACTACTACGGCACCTCGCGCGCCGGCGTCGAGGCGGCGCTCGCGCGCGGCCAGGACCTGCTGCTCGAGATCGACTGGCAGGGCGCGCAGCAGGTGCGCGAGCGCCTGCCGGAGGCGGTCGACGTGTTCGTGCTGCCGCCCTCGCGCGCCGCGCTCGAGGAGCGCCTGCGCGGACGCGGCACCGACAGCGCCGAGGTGATCGCCCGGCGGCTGCGCGACTCGGTCACGGAGCTCTCGCACTGGGGCGAGTTCCGCTACGTGGTCGTCAACGACCGCTTCGAGGACGCGCTCGCGGAGCTGAGGCGCATCGTGGCGGGGGATGCGGCCGGGCTCGAGCGCACCCGCCCGGGGCTCGCCGGCTTCGCCGCGGCCCTGCAGGGCTGAGCGGCCCGGAACTGGCCGGCGAAGGCCGTTTCGGCTATCCTGAACGACCCTCCTGGACGCTTTCCGGAACGACCCCGCATGGCCCGCATCACGATCGAAGACTGCCTGAGCGCCGGCGCGATGAACCAGTTCGAGCTGGTGCTGCTCGCCGCCAAGCGCGCCCGCCGCCTCGCCAACGGGGCCGAGGCCCTGGTCGAGTGGCAGAACGACAAGCCCACGGTCGTGGCTCTGCGGGAGATTGCCGACGGCAAGGTCAACCGCGACCTGCTGCTCGAGGCCGATCCGGAGCCGGCTCCGCAGATGCCGCCGCAGGAAAACCCCCTCGACCTGCCGCCGGACTTCCGGGCGCCGCAGTTCGGCCTCGGCGACTGAGCGGAGCGCCCTGACACCCCACCCGGCCCCGCTCCCCGATGGATTACGCGTCCTCCCTGCTGAGCTTCCTGCCGGGTGGGCGCCGCTCCCCGGGGATCGCGCAGCTGGTCGCGAAGCTCGAGGAGTACCTGCCGCCGCCGCAGGTCGAGCGCGTCCAGGAGGCCTATGAGCTCGCCGCCGAGGCCCACAAGGGCCAGAAGCGGCTGACCGGCGAGCCCTACATCACCCACCCGGTCGCGGTCGCCGGGATCCTCGCCGACCTGCACCTCGACGGCCAGACGATCTGCGCGGCGCTGCTGCACGACGTCATCGAGGACACCCCGACCGCCAAGGACGACATCCGCGAGCGCTTCGGCGCCGAGATCGCCGAGCTCGTCGACGGCGTCTCCAAGCTCGACAAGGTCCAGTTCAAGAGCCGCAAGGAAGCCCAGGCGGAGTCGTTCCGCAAGATGATCCTGGCCATGGTGCGCGACATCCGCGTCATCATGGTCAAGCTCGCCGACCGCACCCACAACATGCGCACGCTCGGCGCGATGCCGCCGCCGAAGCGCCGCCGCATCGCGCTCGAGACGCTCGACATCTACGCGCCGATCGCCAACCGGCTCGGCATCCACTCGATCAAGCTCGAGCTCGAGGACCTCGGCTTCCGCGCGCTGTACCCGCAGCGCTACAAGGTCATCGAGCGCGAGCTCAAGCGCGCGCGCGGCAACCAGAAGGAGTTCCTGCCCAAGATCGTCTCCTCGATCGAGCAGGCGCTCAAGCGCGCCGGGCTCGCCGGCAGCGTCGAGTCGCGCGAGAAGCACCTGTACAGCGTCTACCAGAAGATGCGCCGCAAGGGCGTGTCGCTCGCCGAGGTCATCGACGTCTACGGCGTGCGCGTGATCGTCGACTCGGTCGACGCCTGCTACCGCACGCTCGGCATCGTGCACTCGCTCTACAAGCCGATGCCCGGCCGCTTCAAGGACTACATCGCGATCCCGCGCATCAACGGCTACCAGTCGCTGCACACGACCCTGTTCGGGCCCAACGGCGTGCCGCTCGAGGTCCAGATCCGCACCGCCGACATGCACCGCCTCGCCGAGAACGGCATCGCCGCCCACTGGCAGTACAAGGCCGGCGAGGACGTCGGCACCAGCCAGCACGAGCGCGCGCGCGAGTGGCTCAAGGGCCTGATGCAGATGCAGGAGGGCGGCAACCCGGAGGAGTTCTTCGAGTCGGTGAAGGTCGACCTGTTCCCGGACAAGGTCTACGTGTTCACGCCGAAGGGCGACATCCTGCGCCTGCCGCGCGGCTCGACCTGCGTCGACTTCGCCTACGCCGTGCACTCGGAGGTCGGCCGGCGCTGCGTCGCCGCCAAGATCGACCGGCGCCTGGTGCCGCTGCGCACTGAGCTCAGGAACGGCCAGACCGTGGAGATCATCACCGCCAAGGGCGCGACGCCGAACCCGGCGTGGGCGAACTTCGTGGTCACCGCCAAGGCGCGCGCCTCGATCCGCGGCTACCTCAAGACCATGAAGCGCAGCGAGGCGGTCGACCTCGGCCGGCGCCTCGTCAACCAGGCGCTGGCGGAGTTCAAGCTGACGCTGAAGGGCACCGACGCGGCGCGCGTCGCCCAGGCGGTGCGCGACCTCGGC
>JAFEDP010000171.1 GCA_018241545.1 Pseudomonadota bacterium | reverse complement strand
GGCGCGTAGTGGTCGGTCAGGTAGTACACCGCCGGCTGCGCCGCGAGCAGCGCCGCGCGCCGCGCCCGGTCGACGCAGACGACGATCGAGTCGGGCTCCGCGGAGCGGTGCACCGCGACGCAGGCGAGCAGCCGGCCGCGCCACCTGAGCGCGCGCGCGCCATAGGCCGTCGCAGCGACGACTTCGGGCAGCGCGACCCCGAGCGCCTCGACCCTCGCGAACCCGTGTGCCGCCGCCGCCATCCCGTTCCCCGTATCGCGCCCGCTG
Organism: Pseudomonadota bacterium; assembly: GCA_018241545.1. Lineage (GTDB taxonomy): Bacteria > Pseudomonadota > Gammaproteobacteria > Steroidobacterales > Steroidobacteraceae > CAIKZZ01. The sequence continues at coordinate 6,123 of JAFEDP010000171.1, read as the reverse complement.
ATGATACGCGCGGCGCAGCCGGGTACACTGCGCGTCCGTCGCGGCGGGCCCGCCGCGGCGCCGGTCGCCGCCGCGCGACGAACCGGGATGCCGCCCGCATGCTCAGCACCTACCTGCGCGTTCTCGCGCTGCTCGGCCCCGAGAAGGGCCTCGCGACGCTGCTCGCCGCCGCGAACCTCGCGCTCGCCGGCGTGTTCTTCCTGGAGCCGTGGCTGTTCGGGCGCGTCGTCGACGCGCTCGCCGCGGCCACCGCGCCGGAGGCCTGGCGCTACATCGGCCTGTGGGCCGGGGTCGGGCTCGCGGGACTGGTCGCGAGCGTGCTCGTGTCGCTGCACGCCGACCGGCTCGCGCACCGGCGGCGGTTGGCGGTGATCGCGCGGTTCTTCGAGCACGCCATCGCGCTGCCGCTCTCCTATCACGGCGAGCACCACACCGGGAAGCTGCTGCGCGTGATGCACGCCGGCACCGGCAACCTGTTCAACATCTGGCTCGGGTTCTTCCGCGACCATCTCGCGACCGCGCTCTCGATCCTGGTGATGCTGCCGCTCGCGCTCTACCTCAACTGGAAGCTGGGACTGCTGATGATCGCGCTGATCGCGGTGTTCGCCGTCAGCAACGCGATCGCGATGCACCGGACCATCGAGGCGCAGCAGGCGGTCGAGCGACACCACGACGCGATCGCCGAGCGCACCAGCGACGTGCTCGGCAACGTGCTGGTGGTGCAGAGCTTCACGCGCGTCGCGGCCGAGGTCGCCGAGCTGCACACGCTGATGCAGCGCGTGCTCGAGGCGCAGTACCCGGTGCTGCGCGGCTGGGCGTGGCTGTCGGTCGCCAACCGCACCGCCAGCACGCTGACGGTGGTCGCGATCTTCGCGCTCGGCGCTGCGCTGCACGCGCGCGGCGAGGCCACCGTCGGCGCCATCGTCAGCTTCGTGGGATTCGCGACGATGCTGATCGGGCGCCTCGAGCAGTTCGCGGGCTTCGTGTCGAGCCTGTTCTTCCAGACGCCGGCGCTCAAGGAATTCTTCGCGGTGCTGGACACGCGCGCCGCGGTCAGCGACGCGCCGGGGCTGCCGCAGCTCGCCGTGCCGCGCGGCGAGGTTACGTTCGAGGACGTGTCCTTCGGCTACGACGCGGCGCGCCCGGCAGTCCGCCACCTGAGCTTCCGCGCGGAGCCCGGCGCCACGGTGGCGCTCGTGGGCGCGACGGGCGCCGGCAAGACCACGGCACTCAGCCTGCTGTACCGCGTCTACGACCCGAGCAGCGGGCGCATCACGATCGACGGCACCGACATCCGCACGGTCGGGCTCAACTCGCTGCGACGGCACATCGCCGTGGTGTTCCAGGACGCGGGCCTGCTGTACCGCTCGGTCGCCGACAACGTGCGCGTCGGCAAGCCGGACGCCAGCCAGGCGGAAATCGAGGCCGCGGCGCGCGCGGCCGAGGCGCACGACTTCATCGTCGTCAAGCCCGAGGGCTACGCGACGCTGGTGGCGGAGCGGGGCCGGTCGCTCTCGGGTGGCGAGCGTCAGCGCCTCGCGATCGCGCGCGCGATGCTCAAGGACGCGCCGATCCTGATCCTCGACGAGGCCACCAGCGCGCTCGACAACGCCACCGAGGCGCGCATCCAGCGCGCACTCGACAACCTGCGGCGCGGCCGCACCACCTTCGTGATCGCGCACCGCCTGTCGACGGTGCGCAACGCCGACCTGATCCTGGTGCTGCGCGACGGCGAGCTCGCCGAGCAGGGACGCTACGCGGAGCTCGTGGCGCGTGGCGGGCTGTTCGCCGAGCTCGACCGCGAGGGCCGGTTCGTCGCGGATGCCGGAGCCGGGGCCGGTGCCGGCGCCGAGACCGGAGCGGGCTGAGAACCGGGCCGGCCGGGCCCGGCGCGGCCGGGCGCGGCACGGTGCCGGGCGGTGATCGGCCCAGCGCCGCCGCGGCGGTGCTGCGGCAAGACCCGATGCAGCTTGCAGGGAGTCTGCCGACAGTACTCGCGGGGCCTCAACCGACGGAAGCCCGATGTCCGCGCCGCAGCCCGTCGTTCCGGCGACCGCTGATTCCGAAGACGATGCGCTCGCCGCGCTCGCCGGCGAGTTCGTGCCCTGCGCGGTGCTCGAGGGCCGCTCGCTCGCCTACGCCTCTGCGGGCCTCGCGACGCTGCTGCATTGGCGCGGGTCGGCGGACCGTCCCGCGGAGTTCGCGGCGCTGCTTGGGAAGGCGGACCGGCGCCGGCTCGCTGGCCTGCTCGCGACCGCCGCGGCGCCGTTCCATGAGACCTGCGCGCTGACCCGTGCCGATGGCACCGAGGTCACGGTCGCGCTCGAGTGCGTGCCCGCACGCCGCAGCCCGCGTATGCGCCTCGTGATCACGGTCACGGACCTGTCCGACTGGATGCGCGACCACGCACGGCTGCAGCGCGTCGCGTTTCGCGACGCGCTCACCGGACTCGCGAGCCGGGCGCTCGTCTACGACCGCATCGAGCAGGCCATCGCCATCGGCCAGCGCGCCGACCAGCCGGTGTACGTGCTGCTGCTCGACCTCGACCGCTTCAAGCCCATCAACGACGCGCTCGGACATGCGGCGGGCGACGCCGCGCTGCGCGAGTGCGCGCATCGCATCCTGCAGGCGACGCGGCGCGTCGACACCGTCGGCCGGCTCGGCGGCGACGAGTTCGTGGTGCTGCTCGGCGAGGCGGACGGCCCGGGCGACGCGGCGCGCGTTGCGCAACGCATCCTGGACGCGTTCGAGGCACCGATCGGCGCGCATGGCTGGCGGCTCGGGGTCAGCATCGGCATCGCGGCTCACGGGCCGGGCGCGGCCAACGTCGACCAGCTGCTGGCGTGCGCCGACGAGGCGATGTACGCGGTCAAGGCGCAGGGCGGGGGCCGCTACGCGCTCGCGGGCGGGCGGCCGCGCAGCGCCATGGTCGCCGGCCTGCCTTGGTCGGATGCGCTGCAGGTCGGGGTCGCGGCGATCGACGCGGAGCACGAGCGGCTGGTGGCGGCGGTGAACCGCCTGGCAGCGGCGCTGCGCGCCGGCGCGGCGCGCGAGGCGCTCGAGCGTGGCCTCGCTGAGCTCGTCGGCGAGGTCGAGCACCACTTCGGCACCGAGGAGGCGCACATGCGCCTGCACCCGTACCCGGGCGCCGCCGAGCATCGCGCCGAGCACGGGCGCCTGCTCTCAGTCGCGCGCAGTCTGCTCGCGCACGTCGACGAGCAAAGCACGGCGATCGGCGTGCGCTACCTGGCCGACTGGCTGCCGCGGCACATCCAGACCTACGACGCTGAACTCGGCCGGGCCGTCCGGCGCTGACGACGGCCGCGGGCCCGGGTGGCGGGCCCGGCGCCGGCGGACCTCCGGCGCGCTCAGCCGCGCGGGGACTCGACGAAGCGCAGTGATTCGAAGCGGCCGGCCTCGTCCGCGCCAAGCGCCTTCTGCGCGCGGATCTCGTTGACGAGCTCGAGCGCGGTCTTCGGGCAGGGCGGAAGCTCGGCGTCGCTGGTGGCGAGCGGCACGACCCGCTCGCCCCAGCGGATCAGGTGCGCCGACAGGGTCAGCCCGCCGCCGAAGGCGGGCATCAGCACCAGGCCGCCCGGCGGCACGCGGCCTTCCTCGACCGCCTCGACGAGCGCGACGGGCGCCGTCGCCGAGCTCATGTTGCCGTACTTCTGCACGGTCAGGAACACCTTCTCGGGGCCGGCGCCGGCGCGCTTGGCGACCGCGTCGATGATGCGGCCGTTCGCCTGGTGCGGCACGACGAGCGCCACGTCCTCGATCGTGACGCCGGCGCGACGCAGCACGTCGAGGCTCGCCTCGCTCATGCCCTGCACCGCCTTGCGGAAGATCTCCTGGCCGTCGAAGTCCCAGCGCGTCTGGCCGAACGGCACGCCGAGGTTGGCGTACATCGTGCCCATGCCGCGCACCCGCAGGATCTGCCGCGAGTCGGCGTAGCACTGCAGCTTCTCGGCGACCACGCCGCACTCCTGGTCGGAGGCCTGCAGCACCATCGCGGCCGCGCCGTCGCCGAACAGCACCGCCACGTTGCGGTTGTTCCAGTCCATGTACTGGGAGATCAGCTCGACGCCGATCACGAGCGCATTGCGCACGACGCCGGTGCGGATCATCGAGGAGCCGATCGTCAGCCCGTACATGAAGCTGGTGCAGGCGGTATTGACGTCGAACGCGGCCGCCTGCTTGGCGCCGATCTGCTGCTGCACGCCGGAGGCGCTGTTCGGCACCGTCTCGTCGTTGCTGCAGCTGCCGTAGATCACGAGCTCGATGTCCTCGGGCCGCATCCCGGCGCAGGCGATCGCCCGCCGCGCGGCGGTGATCGCGAGCTCGATGCCGCGCACGTGCGAGATCCGCCGCTCCTTCATGCCGGTGCGGGTCGTGATCCACTCGTCGTCGGTCGGCAGGAAGGTCGCGAGGTCCTGGTTGGTCAGGATCGCCGGCGGCAGGCACTTGCCCCAGCCGACGATGGCAGCGTACGTCACGTCAAACCCCCCGGCACCCGTTCGCGGGCGCGGCGGTAGGGTACCACGGGGGAAGCGGCGGGCCGCAGCGGGCAGCCGCGGCCGAGGCTCAGGCGCGGCGCGTGACGCTCGTGGCCTGCTGTCCGGCGAGCCGCGACTCCAGCCACTTGCGGATGCGCCGCGCGTCGGCCACGCGCGTGTACTTGCCGGCGGAGTCGAGCAGCACGATCACGACCGAGCGGCCCTCGAAGACGGCCTTCATCACGAGGCAGCGGCCGGCCTCGGCGATGTAGCCGGTCTTCTGCACGATGATGTTCCAGGTCGGGTTGCGCACCAGCGCGTCGGTGTTGCGGAACTCCACCGTGCGCCGGCGCACCGGCACCGCGTAGCTCGGGTCGGTCGAGTACTCCTGGATCGTCGGGCTCTGCGCGGCGGCCTGAACCAGGCGCGCGAGGTCCTCGGAGCTGGCGACGTTGTCGCTCGACAGGCCGGTCGGCTCGACGAAGCGCGTGCTCTTCATGCCGAGCGCGCGCGCCTTGGCGTTCATCGCCTCGACGCAGGCGGCGAGCCCGCCCGGGTAGCTGCGCCCGAGCGCGAACGCCGCGCGGTTCTCCGACGCCATCAGCGCGAGGTGCATGAGGTCTGCGCGCGTCAGGCGGGCGCCGACCTCGAGGCGCGAGAACGTGCCGCGCGTCCCGGCGCGGTCGTCGGCCGTGATCTCGACGGTCTCGTCGAGCGGCTGGCCGGCGTCGAGCACGACCAGGGCGGTCATGAGCTTGGTGATCGAGGCGATCGGCATCGCGACGTCCGACTGGCGCGACAGCACGACCGCCGCGTTGGACTCGTCGAGCACGTACACGGCGTTCGACTTGAGCGCCGGCATGCCGGGCTCGCCGGCCGCGTGCCGCACGCGGGCCGGTGCGGGCGCCGCCGCGAGCAGCGCGCCGGCCATGAGGGCGAGCCCGAGGGCGCGCGGAGCGAGGCCGTGGACCATGGAAGCAGCCATCCGGATTCGATTCACCTTAATGCAGCCTAGCAGAGCATGCGGGCGCCCCGCGAGACCGTGATGCAGGTTAGGTTTTCGCCAGCCGCCCGTCGAGCGCGCCGCGCGGCGCCGAAGGGCCTGCAGCGCGCGCAATCGACGCTCAGCAAATCCCCGAAGCGGGGGGGCTGGGCGGCGTGGGTCCGGCCGTGCGAGCCTGTGCCCATGACGGCAGCGACCGACCTCGAGCGGGTGGCGGCGGACGCCCGCGACGCGGGCCTCGCCTGGCGCGGGGCCTTCCACGCCACTGCGGACGACGCGGTGCCGCTGGCGGCGGACGGCACCGCCGCCGGCACCGTCGCGCTGCTCGGCTTCGTGGGCGGGGGCCAGTGGCCGCACTTCGCGGCCGCGCCGGAGTACGCGGACGGCGCCCCCGACCCGCTCGACCGCTGGTCGCGGCGCGTGATCGACGCGCTGGCGGCCCGCCATGGCGCGCGCGCGCTGTACCCGATGGGGGGGCCGCCGTGGCTGCCGTTCCAGCGCTGGGCGCGCCGCGCCGAGTCCGTGCACCCGTCGCCGCTCGGCGTGCTGATCCACCCGACCTACGGCCCGTGGCACGCCTACCGCGGCGCGCTCGCCTGGCCCGCGCGGCTCGCGCTGGCCCCG
>JAFEDP010000170.1 GCA_018241545.1 Pseudomonadota bacterium | reverse complement strand
GATCGCGCCGGCGAGGGCGCTCAGCCAGTGAACCCGCTCCTCGAGCGCCGTGTAGGACTGCCGCATCCGGCCTCCCGCGCGCCGCGCGCAACCGCCGGGACAGCCATCATCGCACGCCGCACCCGGGGCGGCGCACCGTGCCGATCCCGATGCGTGTCACGCCCGCGGCCCGGGCGAGCAGCGCAACGAGGGTCCCCCGTCGCGCCCGTCGCGGCCGGACGGGGCGGCGAGGACCCGCGCGTGCGGAACCGCCCGGAAACCGCTGGCACCGGGCCGCAGGCTTGGGCCACACTGCGGACCCCGGCCAGCGGCGCACAGGCAACTCGCGCGGCGGCACGGGCTCGATCAGCACCGGGAGGGGACGGCATGAAGCGAGTAGCGGCAATCCTTGGGGTCGTTCTGGGAGCCCAGGCCGGCCTCGTCCAGGCGGCCAGCGAGGACTACACGCTCGATCCCAAGCACACCTTCCCGAGCTTCGAGGCCGACCACATGGGCATCTCGGTGTGGCGCGGCAAGCTAAATTCCACCAGCGGGCACGTCGCGCTCGACCGCGCTGCGGGCACGGGGACGGTGACCGTGACGATGGATCTCAACAGCGTCGATTTCGGCCTCGCCGACCTCGACGCCTGGGCCCGCGGCAAGCAGTTCTTCGACACCGAGCATTATCCGACGGCCGAGTACCGCGGCACGCTCACCGACTTCGTCGGCGGCAGCCCGACGCGGGTCACCGGCACGCTGACGCTGCACGGCGTCACGCGGCCGGTCGATCTCAAGCTCAACAGCTTCCGGTGCATCCAGCATCCGCTGCTCAAGCGCGATTACTGCGGCGCCGACGCGTACGCGGTGTTCGACCGCAGCGAATTCGGCCTCACGGCGGGCAAGGACTACGGATTCCGGATGGACGTGACGCTGCGCATCCAGGTCGAGGCCGTCGCGGACCGCTGACCCCCGCCGGAAGAGTCCACCGGACCATCGCTTCAACCGAAGCGAAACGGCGCTACGTATTGACCCCGTTGGCACGAACCGGCGGACGGCGGTAGTAGCAGTATAGGTGCCGCGGAGCCGTGCGCGTCGCCACCGCGGAAGCGGGCCGGACGGGTCGCGACGGACCAGCCAATCAGGAACGGCTGCAGCGCCGGGAATGCCACGGCGAGGGAGACCGCAGGGCCATGAAGCGCAGCGCCCCCACGCCCGACGGCGCGCCGGCCGCCAGCCCCGACTACGAGGCCGCCTTCGACCTCGCGGCGATCGGCATCGCCTTCTGCTCCCTGCAGGGACGGTTCCTGCGCGTCAATCGCGCGCTGTGCAAGCTCACCGGCTACACGTCAGAGGAACTGCGCGCGCGCGACTTCCAGGCGATCACCCATCCCGACGATCTCGCGGACGACCTGCCACTCGTCCAGGAGCTAGCGACCGGTCGCCGCCAGCGCTTCCACCGCGAGAAGCGCTACCTCGCGAAGGACGGTCGCGTCATCTGGGCGCTGCTGTCGGTCGCGCACGTGCCGGGCCCCGGAGGCGCGGCAGGCTGCAACATCGTCACCATCGAGGAGATCACCGCGCGAAAGGACGCCGAGCTGCAGCTCATCCATTCGAAGCGCGAGTACGAGTGCCTCGCCGATCGCTACCACGCCGTGATCCTGGGCATGGCGGAGGGCGTAGTGTTCCAGGCCGAGGACGGGACGCTGGTCTCGGTCAACCCGGCGGCGCAGCGCATCCTCGGGCTCAGCGAGGAGCAGCTGCTCGGGCGGACCTCCGATACGCCCGGGTGGCAGGCGATCCACGAGGACGGCACGCCGTTCCCGGGGCAACTGCATCCCGCCATGGTGACGCTGCGCACCGGCGAGCCGAAGTCGGACGTGATCATGGGCGTGCGCCGCCCCGACGCCTCGCTCGTGTGGATCTCGATCAACTCGCGCCGCCTGTCCGCCGGCGACGGGCGAACGCCGGCGGGCGTCGTGTCGACCTTCCGAGACATCACGTCCCAGAAGCGGCTGGAGCTCGCGCTGCTGGAGGCCGCCGACCGCGAGCAGCGGCGGCTCGGCATGGAGTTGCACGACGGACTCGGCCAGGAGCTCACGGGGCTCGCGCTGATGGCCCGCGCGCTGGCCCGCACGCCGACCGCCGGCGGCGAGCCGGACGTCGTGACGTGCGAGCGCATCGCCGCGCTCGCCAGCCAGGCGCTGCGGACGTGCCGCAGCATCGCGCGGGGCCTATCGCCGCTGCTGGATGCGGGCGGCGACCTCGGCGAGTCACTAAAGAGCCTGGCCGACCGGCTCAACGGCCCGCCGGGACCGGCCGTGCGCTATGCCGCGACCGGCTCCGCCGAGATCTCGCTGCCGAAGGCGACGCTCGAGCACCTGTACCGGATCTGCCAGGAGGCGCTGGCCAACGCGATGCGGCACGCCTCGACGACCGAGGTGCGGATCGCGCTCGCCGTCGAGCCGTCTCGCGTGCGCCTCGAGATCTGGAACGATGGCCAGGTCTCCCTCGCCGGGCCGCACGGCACTTACGGCTCGGGCCTGCGCACGATGCGGCTGCGCGCGGAGCGCATCGGCGCGCAACTGACGGCGGCGGCGGGAACGCCCGACGGATGGAGCGTCGTCTGCGAGGTCGAGCAAGACGCGGCGCGGTCGCCCGCGCGCGGCCCCGCGAACCGCTGACGCCGCGGCGCACCGGATGGCGCGTGTACTACGCAGGCCTGCCGGTCTCCGGCGCGGCCGTGGGCATCGAGCCATGGGTCTCGAACGGGACCGCGGCGGGCACGCAGACGCTGCTCGTGATCATTCCGCAGGCCGGATCGAACCCGGACGCCTTCCTCGACTTCAACGGGGTCACGTACTTTGAGGCCGACCCACCTTCGGGTCCGCGGCAGCTGTGGCGGACCGACGGAACGGCCGCCGGGACGCGCAGCGTCGCGGCGATCACGATGGGCAGCCCGCGGCTCGCGGCCGGCCAGACGCTGTTTTTCGCCCGCGACGACGGCACGACCGGCGCGGCACTCTGGGCCCTCGGCAACGACCCGCCGGTCGCCGTCGATGACGACGGCGGCTCCGTCGCCGCCGGCTCGTCGATCGCGATCAGCGTGCTCGCCAATGATCACGACCCGGACGGCGCCCTCAATCCCGCCAGCGTCGCCATCGTGACCGCGACCGCGCACGGCACGACGACGGTCTCGGCCAGTGGTGTGGTGAGCTACCAGTCGACGGCGGGCTACACGGGCAGCGACAGGTTCACGTACGCGGTCGCGGATGACCAAGGCTACGCGTCGTCGCCCGCAATCGTGGCGGTGAAGGTCGTGGCGCGCGCCCCGGCGTCCGGGGGCGGCGGAGGAGGCGGACTGGACCTCGCTGACTGCACGCTGCTGCTGGCGCTGGCCATCGCCCGTCGCGCGCAATGGCTGCGGGGCGTGCGCTCTCGGGTCACCCTCGCCGCGCGCTAGCGGCGGCGCGCCGGTCATCGAGTCGGGCGTCGCGGATGGTCCGCCGACGGGCCCGTTCGTCTCCGGGGCGCCCGCCGCCGGCCCCCGCGGCGGGCGCGCTTGCTGCGGGAGACCGGCGCCGCGCGCGCGAGCAGCTCAGCGCCCGGGGATGGGTAGGCACTCCATGACCTCGACCCCGTCGCCCGGAAAGATCGCGAAGTGGGGATGCTCGAGGAACAGGCGCGCGGCAGCGTCGTGGGACTCGGCGCGTACGACCGTGAAGGCGCCGATCTGATTGCGGATGTCGGCGACGCCGTCGCCGGAGACGCGCTTGGTCTTGCCGACCGGCGCGCCCAGCTCGACGATCGAACCCTGATGGCGCTCGGCCCACTCGTGCCAGGCCCGCTTGCCGCGCGACTCGCGTTCCGCGCGTTCCGCCTCCGGGAGCGCCTTCCAGGCGGCCATCGCCTCGGCGCTGCCCGTAAAGATCGCGAGAAAGTTTTTCATGCCGTCGTCTCCTCGGGTGTGATGGGGTTTCGGGGTGTCGATCCCGCCGGCGCCAGCGGCTCCGTGCAGCCAGGCGCCGGATCAAGGCGTAATGTTCGGCTCGACGAGCTGCTTGAGCTTCAGCAGCGACTCCTGCCAGCCGAGGTAGCAGGCGGCGACCGGGATCGCCTCGGGAATGCCTTCCTGCACGATCTCGAGCGCGGTGCCGACGACCACGGCCTGCAGGGTCACGGTGACGCGCATCTCGCCCGGCAGGTTCGGGTCGTCGAAGCGGTCGGTGTAGCGCAGTCGCGCGCCCGGCACGAGCTCGAGGTACTCGCCGCCGAACGCATGCCCGAGCCCGGTCGTGAAGTTGCGAAAGGACAGGCGGTGGCGGCCGCCGACCACCGGGCTCAGCTCGTGGACGGTGGCGGTGAAGCCGTTGGGGGGCAGCCACTGCGCGAGCGCGTCCGGCTCGAGGAACGCGCGGTAGACCTTCTCGGGCGAGGTGGCGAGCACGCGGTGCAGGCGAACCGTATTCGGCATGGTCAATCCCCCGGGGTGGTGATGGGTCGCGCGCGGCCGAAGACCAGCTCGACGTAGCGCCGCAGGTGATCGAGGCTCGCGCAGGCGACCTCGGCGGTGCCCGTGGCCTTGGCGAGGACGAAGGCGCCCTGCACGACGGCCTGGGTGTGCAGCGCGAGGCTCTGCGCCGTCCAGTCGCCGCGCACGCCGCCGCGGCGCATGGCGGCCTCGATGTCGGACTCGAGCGTGGCCGCGTGGCCGCAGATGGCTGCTTCGCAGGCCGCGCGGATGTCCGGGTGCGTGGCGTACGCTTCCTGCACCATCGTGCCGACGAGGCAGGTGAACTCGGGCAGCTCGCCGCGCAGGATCGCCTTGCGAAAGTCGATGTAGCCCAGCACGCGCTCGAGCGGCTCCGCATGCCGGTGATACGGTGCCGCCTCGAAGAAGGCGCCCGTGGCGGAGGCCCAGTACTCCGCTGCGGCGACCGCCAGCGCGTCCTTGCTGCGAAAGTGATGGAAGAACGCGCCCTTGGTGACGCCCGCGCGCTGGCAGAGCTCGTCCACCGACGTCGCCGCGTAACCCTGCTCGCGCACGAGCGCGAGCGCCGCCTCCAGCAGCTTCTGGCGAGCTCCCTTGGAGCGTGGCGACTCGAGTGGCACCGCTGACATGATGAGACCATACCAACTGGTTGGTATGTGTGCAAGCCGTGCCGCGGGCCCGGCCATGGCCTGGCAGTCAGCGTCAACAGATTGATCTGTCTGTGAAAGCAGGCGATTCGGCCGGATCCTTGGACCCGGTCACCCCCGGCCGCTCCCCCCCGTCGATGGAGCGGAGCCGGGCCAGCGCCAGGGAGCGCCACGGGCGCGTTCTCTATATGTCTGCAACCCGTGTTCTCGGTCGCGACGCTCCACGCAGGGTCTGCGAGCGCACTCATCCGGGTACACCGGCGGGGCGGTCGTTCGTGCGCGGCTACACTACGCCCGCGGCAGGCTCACCGGCTGGCCGGCCAACGACCCGCTGAGCACGCTACCGCCCCGCCGCACCCGTGGACATCGTCTGGCACTTCGTCCGGCTGTCATCGCCCCTCTATGGACTGGTGATCGCCGGTTACGTCCTCGCCTCGCTGCCGGCCTGGCGCCGCGAATGGTCGAGCCGCGGGTCGCGCCTGATCTTCGCCGTGGTCCTGCCGGTGATGCTGTTCCAGCTGATGAGCCACCCCGCGGAACTGCCCCCGGTCGGCGGGCGCGTGCTGGTCGCGTACTTCGGCAGCTGCTTCCTCGTGTTCTTCATCGGCCGCGGCCTGGCGCGCTGGGTCTTCGGCATGGACGGCGTCGCACAGTCCGTGTTCGCGCTCGGCGGGATCTTCTCCAACATCGTGCTCACGGGGCTGCCCATCGCCCGCATCGCGCTCGGCGATGGCGCGGTACCGGTCGTGGCGCTGCTGCTCGTCTTCAACGCGCTGACGCTGTGGACCCTCGTCAGCGTGTCGGTCGAGTGGTCGCTGCACGGCGCCTTCAGCCTGCGCGGCATCGGCAAGACCGCGGCGCACGTGCTCTCGAATCCGATCATCGTCGCGATCATCGGCGGCACGGCATTCGGACGATTGGGGCTCTCGATGCCGGCTCCGGTCGACCACGCCCTGGCCGCCGTCGGCGGCCTCGCCGGGCCTGCCGCATTGCTCGCGCTCGGCCTCGAGCTCGCGGGCTTCGCGATCCGGCGCGCCGTCGCGCCCACCATCACGCTCTGCCTCGTCAAGCTCATCGTGCAGCCGCTGTGCGTGTGGCTGCTGGCGCGCGCGCTCGGCCTGACGACGCTGGAGGTGCAGGCGGTCGTGCTGGTGGCGTCCATGGCGGTCGGCATCAACGTCTACCTGATGGCCGTGCGCTTCGGGACCCTGCAGGGCGAGATCGCGAGCAGCATCGTGCTCTCGAACCTGTTCGCGGCGATCACCACGCCGCTGCTGCTCGCGGCGCTGCACGCGGCCTGATCGCGCCG
>JAFEDP010000016.1 GCA_018241545.1 Pseudomonadota bacterium | reverse complement strand
AGCAGCACGATGCCGATGATGCCGATGATGCCGAGATCGGTGCGGCTGAGCATCAGCGCCAGCAGCGCGCCGATGCCCGCTGACGGCAGGGTGGACAGGATCGTGATGGGGTGGATGTAGCTCTCGTAGAGCACGCCGAGCACGATGTACATCGTCACGATCGCGGCGACGAGCAGCCACACGGTGCTCGCCAGCGACCCTTCGAAGGCGAGCGCGGCGCCCTGGAAGTTGGTGGCGATGCTCGCCGGCAGCTGCAGCTCGGACTCCGCGGCGCGGATCGACTTGACCGCCTGCTCAAGCGACGCCCCCGGCGCGAGGTTGAACGAGATCGTCGTGGCCGGGAACTGCCCGAGGTGGTTCACCGACAGGGCGGTCGTCTTCTCGACGAACCGGGCGACGCTGGCGAGAGGCACAGGACCACCCTGGCCGGCGACGTACAGGTTCTCGAGGCTGCGGGGCCCCTCGGCGTCCTCCGGTCGCGTCTCGAGCACCACCCGGTAGGTGTTCGCCTGGGTGAAGATCGTCGACACGAGGCGTTGCCCATAGGCGTCATAGAGCGCGTTGTCGATCGCCGCCGGTGTTACGCCGAGCCGCATCGCGTTGGCCCGGTCGATCTCCACGTACATCTGCAGACCCTGGTCCTGCAGGTCGCTCGCGACGTCCGCAAGCCCCGGCATCGAGCGCAGCTTCGCGAGCAGCCTCGGGACCCAGGCCGACAGCTCGTCCGGGTTGGGGTCATCGAGCGTGAACTGGTACTGCGTGCGCGCGACGCGGTCCTCGATCGTCAGGTCCTGGACCGGCTGGAGATAGAGCGTGATTCCCGGCACGCGCGTCGCCCGCTGCTGCAGCCGGTCCATCAGCAACTGCAGGTCGGTCTCGCGCTCACCGTGGTCCTTCAGCTGGATCTGCATGCGGCCGCTGTTGAGCGTCGCATTCACGCCGTCGACGCCGATGAAGGACGCGATGCTGGCGACGGCCGGATCCTCCAGCAGCTGCTCGGCAACGCGGCGCTGCCGCTCGCTCATCGCCGCGAAGGAGATCGACTGCGGCGCCTCGGTGATGCCCTGCAGCGCGCCGGTATCCTGCAGCGGGAAGAAGCCCTTGGGGATGAACACGTACAGCACGATCGTGAGCACCAGCGTGCCGATGGCGACCGCCAGCGTCTCGCGCCGGTGCGCCAGCACCACGCGCAGCTGCCGGGCATAGGCGGCCGCGAGGCGGTCGAACGCCGCGCCCACGTGAGCGAGCCAGCGCGGCTCGCGCGATGGCTCGTGAGGCCGCAGCAGGCGCGCGCACATCATCGGTGTCAGCGTCAGGGAGACGACCGCCGATATCACGATGGAAACGGCCAACGTGATGGCGAACTCGCGGAACAGCCGGCCGACGACTTCCCTCATGAACAGCAGCGGGATCAGCACGGCGATCAGCGACACGGTCAGCGAGATGATCGTGAAGCCGATCTGCCGGGCGCCGCGCAGCGCGGCCTCGAGCGGCGGGACCCCTTCCTCGACATAGCGAGCGATGTTCTCGATCATCACGATGGCGTCGTCGACCACGAAGCCCGTGGCGATCGTCAGCGCCATGATGGTCAGGTTGTTGATCGAGAATCCGGCGAGGTACATGACGCCGAAGGTGCCCACCAGGGAGACCGGGACGACGACGCTCGGGATGATGGTCGCGCGCAGATTGCGCAGAAACAGGAAGATCACGAGGACGACCAGCGCGACCGACAGGGCGAGCTCGAACTGAACGTCTCGAACCGAGGCGCGGATCGTCGTCGTACGATCGGCGAGCTGCGTCAGCCTCAGCGCACCGGGAAGCGAAGTGGCGAGCTGGGGCAGGAGCGCGTGGATGCGATCCACGGTGGCGATGACGTTGCTGCCCGGCTGGCGCTGCACGTTCACGATGACCGCGGGCACGGTGCGGCCGTCGACGCCCGCCCATGCGGCAAGCTTGGCGTTCTCGGCTCCGTCGATGATGCGCCCGACGTCGGTCAGCCGGATGGCCGCACCGTTCTTGTACGCCAGCACGATCTTGCGGTACTCCTCCGCCGACCGGAGCTGGTCGTTGGCGTCGATCGTCGACGCCTGGGCGCTCCCGTCGAAGCTGCCCTTCGCCTGATTGACGTTGGCATTGCCGATGGCGCTGCGCACGTCCTCCAGCGTCAATCCGGCGGCGGCCAGGGCGACGGGATTGATCTGGATGCGGACCGCGGGTCGCTGACCGCCGGCGATCGACACGAGGCCCACTCCCGGCACTTCCGACAGCTTCGGGGCCAGGCGCGTGTCGACGAAGTCCTCGATGGTGGGTAGTGGCAGCGTATCGGAGGTGACGGCGAGCGTCATGACCGGCGCGTCGGCCGGGTTCACCTTCGCGTAGACCGGCGGCATCGGAATGTCAGTCGGCAGGAAGGTGGCGGCGGCGTTGATGGCGGCCTGCACTTCCTGCTCGGCGACGTCGAGGGTGATGTCGAGCGAGAAGCGCAACGTGATCACCGACGCGCCACCCGAACTCGTCGAGGACATCTGCAGCAGGCCGGGCACCTGCCCGAACTGACGCTCGAGCGGCGCGGTGATCGAGGAAGTGATCACGTCCGGGCTTGCGCCCGGGTAGAGCGTCGTGACCTCGATGGTCGGGTAATCAACTTCCGGCAGCGCCGACACGGACAGCGAACGGTAGCCGATGGCCCCGGCGAGCACGATCGCGACCATCGCGAGCGCAGTCGCGACCGGCCGCAGGATGAAGATCCGGGATGGGTTCACTGGGCCGAGCCACCCGAGCGGCGGCCAGCACCGCGGCCTGCGGCGTCGCCGGCTTTCTCCGACTTGTTCTCGCCCGGGCGGCCGGCCGGCCATGGCCCCTTGCGCTTCGGTGCAGCGGCCTCCGGGGCATCGACGGCCGACTCGATCTTCGAGCCCTCGTGCAGCTTGTCGGTGCCGTCGACGACAACCCGGTCGCCGCCCGCGAGCCCGCTCGCGATGGCGACGAGGTCACCGTTGGTGGCACCGATCGCGACCTTGCGGATCGACACCGTTGAGTCCGGGCCTACCAGGTAGACGAACGTCCCCGGCGTTCCGCGCAGGACCGCCGCGGCGGGGATGAGGACCTGGTTCTCGAGCGTGGCGATCGTGATCCGCGCATTCACGAACTGGTTCGGAAGCAGTGCGCCGTTCTTGTTGTCGAAGATCCCCTTGAGCTTCACGGTACTGGTCGCGAGGTCGACGACGTTGTCGGCGCTCTCCAGCAGACCGGTCGCCAGCAGCGCCTTGCCATCGCGATCAAATGCATCGACGCGCAGCGGCTGGCCCGCCTGCCAGCGCCGCGCGATTTCCGGAGCCCGGTCCGCGGGCACGGCGAACAGCACGTTGATCGGGTGAGTCTCGGTGAGGATGACCACGCCATTCGCGTCGGCGGCATGGACCATGTTGCCGACGTCGACCTGCCGCAGCCCCACGCGCCCGGCGATCGGCGCCGTGATAAGCGTGAACTCGCGCTGCAGCCGGGCATTCGCGACGGCTCCGAGGTCCGCCTGTACCGCGCCCTGGTACTGGTGCACCAGGGACGCCTGGTCGTCGACCTGCTGCTTGGCGATGGAGTCCTGCGCCAGCAGAGTCTGATAACGGTCAAGGTCGCTCTTGGCGATCGCGAGCAGGGCCTGATCACGGGCCAGCTGGCCCTGCGCCTGCTCGAGCGCCGCGTCAAACGGCCGCGGATCGATCTCGGCGAGCACCGCTCCCGCCCGGACCTCTCGCCCCTCCTGAAAGTCAATCTTCACGAGCTGTCCGTCCACGCGGGCGTGGACCACGACGGTATTGCGGGCGACGACGGTGCCAAGGGCATCGAAGATCGAGTCGATGCTGCCGGTCTTCGCGACCGCGACCCGGACCGACACCGGCATCCCACCCCCGCGACCGCGGCCGCCCATCGCGAAGCCCGCGCCGCCGCCTGGGCCGCCGCCGGAGTTGTGGTCTTTCCAGCGCGCCATGTAGATTGCCGTCGCGATGGCGGCGACGAGGATCACCGCCCCGATGATCCATAGGATTCTCTTGCTCACCCGGCTGGGTCTCCTGATCAGCAGCCAGTTGCGAGCCCGGCCGCAAGAAACTTAGTTTTTCATTTTCCCATGGAGCGGGAAGGCGTGCCGAAGGGCCGCCGCAAAGACGTGCAAAGATCTCCTCAGATCCCGGGAGACCCTATTAAAGACGGGGGCACGACCGGGCCGACGAGCCAGGCGAGCCAGGCGCCCGTAGCCGCCGCGCGGATCAGTACCGGCCCGCGACGGTCACGGCCAGGGCAGGGCAGGGATTCGACCTGAAGCGGGGTCTCTAGGCGGTGGTCGGCGCGAGAGCCACCGGGTCGACGATCGCCGGCCGCACGGCCAACCGCTGGCGTCGGGCCATCTCCGCTGCACGCAGCCCGGCCGTCGTTCCGGCGAGTCCATCGGGGCTCCACCCGGGCGGGCCGAACAGATAGCCGAGTCGCTCCCGGAGCGTCAGGCCGGGCCGGAGTTCGTCCCGCAGGATGCCAGCGTACTCATGCAGCGCAATCCGAACCGGATTGAATGTGCCCAGGTCCTTGACGAGTCCGTACCGGGCCGGCTCCTCGTCCTGCTCGGCGACGAAGCTTCCGAACAGGCGATCCCAGATCATGAAGACGCCGGCGTAGTTCGAGTCTAGGTAGCGCGGGTTACTCGCGTGATGCACGCGGTGGTGCGAGGGTGTGTTCAACAGCCACTCGAACCAGGCAGGCATGCGGCCGACCGCCTCGGTGTGGATCCAGAACTGGTAGAGGAGGTTGAGCGAAAAGGCGAGCCCCACGAGCACCGGATGGAAGCCCAGGAACGCGAGCGGCACGTTCATGAGGATCAGGCCGCTGAACTGGGAGGTCCAGCTCTGGCGCAGGTTGGTCGACAGGTTGAAGTGCTGGCTCGAGTGATGAACGACATGCGATGCCCAGAACCAGCGCACGCGGTGGCTGATCCGGTGCCACCAGTAGTAGCGCAGGTCCTCCAGCACGAACGCCAGCAGGAACGACCACCACGTGAATGGCACGTCATAGACGCGGTGACGATAGGCGACCGCAACCACTCCCAGCAGAATCCAGCTCAGCGTCCCCCAGAAGAAGATGCTTCCGACGCTGACGGCGACATTGGCCAGCGTGTCGCGCGCATCGTATTCGGCGCGAATCCAGCCTCTGGCCGCGAGCACCATTTCCAGGGGGATCGACAGGAGCAGTAGCAACTGTGCGACCTCGACGGCTCGCAGCCACGCTGTGTCAGGCATGAGCGCCCTCCCGGTCCGGCGAGCCGCCGGCCTGCTTGTCCAATTGCACGAGCCTAGACAGCCATCGGCTGCGCTCGTCAGGATCGGCGAGTCGTACACGGCTGTACGGCCAGCCAAAGTCGGCCATGGACAGAACCAGTTCCTGCTCGTTGGCGACCGTCACCGACTCGAGATCGCCGGGCTGCAGCATCCGCGCGTTCCACCGCCGGCCATGGCGGTGCACGAGGCCGACTCCGGCCGCCGGAGTCAGCGCGATCAGGGCCGCCTGACCGTCGTCGCCGAGGGTCACCGCGCCCTGGCTGTCGGGGTAGCGGCTCTGAAAGACGGCCAGCGCCTCCCTGGCGGACGTCAGCGACGGGCCCTCGCTGCGCCGACGCCCGAGGAACAGGGCGGCCAGCAGCAGCCCGACGATGACGTTCGCGGCGATTGGGATGAGCAAGTCCACTGGCGTGATTATGCGTTGTCGCGCTCCACAGGCAAGTGCCCGCGCACCCGTCGCGCCGGCCGCCGACCCCTCACATTGGTGCGCTGCGTCGCGGACTGCGTCGGGGCCATCCAGCGACGGACAACTCGACGGGCGACCGCCGCAGTTCGGGATGCGAGACAGCGTTCAGACGGCCGCTTCGGCGAGGTTGCGACGGCGGCAGAGCCAAGTGCCTCGCACGGGTAGGACCCCGGCGAACCGTCCCGGGCGCCGACCAGGTCGCGCCGCTGGGACCGACGAAGCAATACGCGCCGGAGCGCGGATCACCAGCCTCTGCCCACGACGCGGTCCACCGGGTTCCGGGATCGATTGCCCAGGCAGTGGCGCCACGTGGCGCCCCAGTCGTCCGCGGCGCGACCTGCATCAAGCCTCGCGTCAAGACGCAGGTGGCGCCGCCGGGTCCTCGAGCCGGAGTCGATAGCCGACACCGGCCTCGGTGACAATGAACGTCGGATGGTCGGGATTTGGCTCGATCTTCTGGCGCAGCAACCGTACGTACGTCCTGAGCCCACGACTGTCGCCTGGACGGTCCGGCCCCCACACCTCGCGCACCAGCTGCGCCTGCGTGACGATCATGCCGGCACCGCGCGCGAGGCATTCCAGCAGCCGGAACTCGAGCGGCGTGAGGTGGACCGGTCCGGCCGGACCGGTGACGAGCCGCCGGGCAAAGTCGACGGTCGCGGTACCGATGGCCAGCGTCGGCGCCACATCGCCTCCACGCACGTTACGGCGCAAGGCGGCGCGCACGCGCGCGAGCAGCTCCGGAGCGCTGAACGGCTTGGTGACGTAATCATCAGCGCCTGCATCGAGGGCGGCGACCTTATCGGCCTCCATCGTGCGTGCCGACAGCACGAGGATCGGCATCGACGAGTAACTGCGGATCTCGCGGATGACGGACAGACCGGAACGGTCCGGCAGCCCGAGATCCACGATGGCAAGATCCGGCCGGTGCGTGCGTGCCTCGATCGCGCTTCGAGCGGCATTCTCGGCCTCTACGACGCGATATTGCCGCGACTCCAGCAGCGTGCGCAGAACGCCGCGGATGCCCGCATCGTCCTCCACGACCAGCACCAAGAACATTGCCTGAGTCACGCCGGCTCCGTCGCCAGCGGAAGTGCGACCGTGAAGCGCGCTCCACCACCCGGCCGTGGCGCTGCCTCGATCCGACCGCGGTGAGCGGCTACGATCGCGCGACAGATGGCGAGGCCCAGACCTGCGCCGCCTACGTTGCTCTCCTCGCGTCCGCGCTGGAATTTCGCGAACAGGCGTTCCGGGTCGCCGGGTGGAAGTCCCGGGCCATTGTCCTCGACCACCAGCCGCAGCTCGCTGTCCTCCTGGGTCGCGCTGATCGTGACGGCCGTCCCGGGCGGCGTGTGACGGCTGACATTCTCGAGCAGGTTGCCGAGCACCTGCCCAAGGAGCGTCGCGTCGACATAGACGGCAGGCAGCTCCGGCGCTGCCAGCACGGTGACTGGGTAACCCCGCAGCCGCTCGCCGAGGCGCGAGAGTGTGGCCCCGATCAGGTCATCGACGGTCTCCCAGTCGCAGCGCAGGTGAACCTCACCTGACTCGAACCGCATCAGGTCCAGCACATTGGAGATCAGTTCCGACATCTCGCGCGCCTTCGCATCAATGGAGCGGACGAGGCCGGAGCGAGCTTCTGGGGACAGGTCTACCGACGGGTCGCTGAGGGCGCTGCTGGCGCCGGCGATTACCGCGAGGGGCGTGCGCAGATCATGGGAGATCGAGGCAAGCAGCGTATTTCGCAGGCTCTCGGTCTCCGCGGCCACGCGTGCGCTCTCGGCTTCTTCGGCGAGCTGGGCGCGCTCGATGGCCAGCGCGATCTGGCCGGCGAAGGTTTCGAGCAGGTGGCGCTGCTCGGGCAGCAGCAGCCTGCGCCGCTGGGTCGGGCGCACCGCGAGCACGCCGAGCGTCACCCGCGTACCGCTCAGCGGCAGATACTGGGCAGGCGCCGCCGGCAGGGTGTCGGTCCCCAGGCCCGCGGGCTTGCCGTGATCGAAGACCCACTGCGCGATGGACAGGTCGGCGCCTGCGAACGCACCGGGGATCACCTCCGACCGTGGCAGGTGCAGGCGCCCCGCGACGTCCGGCACCAGTACCACGGCCTCGCTCGCGAACGTTTCCGCCACGTGCTTGACCGCCACCCGGGCCAGCGTATCGAAGCTGCGATTAGCCGCCAGTTCGCGGCTCATGGCGTAGAGCAGAGCTGTCCTGCGCTCGCGCGCACCGGCCACGCGCGTCTGGGCGCGGACGCTGGCCACGAGGTTGGCGATCACCAGTGTCATCACCAGCATCACGGCGAACGTCACCAGGTACTGGAAGTCGCTGACCGCAAAGCTGAAGCGGGGCGGCACGAAAAGGAAGTCGAACGCCGCCACGTTGACGAACGCCGTGAGGCTCGCCGGTCCGCGGCCCAGGCGCAGGGCCGCCACCGTGCTGCCGAGCAGGTACACCATCACGAGGTTGGTGAGCTCGAAGAACGGGAAGATCAGCGCGCACGCGCTCGTGCACAGAGCCGACACGAGCAGCGCGGCCCAGTAGCGGTCCCAGCGGACCCGGTGCGGACCCGTCGGCGGGATCGTGCGCGCGACCGGCGCCCGGGGCTCCCGCCGGGCGATGATCGACACGTCGAATTCGCGCCCACGGCGCGCGAGTTCCGTGACCGTCGACCGGCGCAGCAAGGCGCGCCAGCCGCGGCGCTTCGACTCCCCGATGACAATCCGGGTGACGTTTCTCAGGCGGGCATACTCGATAAGCGCCTCGGCGGCAGAGGCGCCGTCCAGGGTCACGGTCTCGGCACCCAGCGACTCTGCGAGGCGCAGCACGTCGATGCGGTGATTGCGCTCGTCATCCGCCAGCCTGAGCAGGTCCGGTGTCTCAACGGACACGACCAGCCATTCGGCGTCCAGAGCGTCCGCGAAGCGCTTCCCGACGCGTACCAGCTGCTCGGCCTGGTCATCCGGGGCGACGGCGATGAGGAAGCGGTCGCGTGCAAGCCACGGCCGGGACAGCCTCTCCTTGCCGGCATACTCGCGAGCCGCGGCGTCCACGCGATCCGCAGTGCGCCGCAGCGCCAGCTCGCGCAGCGCGATCAGGTTCGGCTTTCGGAAGAAGCGTTCAGTTGCGACCGCGACCTGGTCGGAGAGGTAGACCTTTCCAGCCTTGAGCCGCGCCAGCAGGTCATCCGGGGGAAGATCGATGATTTCGACGTCGTCGGCCTCATCGAAGATGCGGTCCGGGACGGTCTCCGCCTGACGAACGCCGGTGATCCCGGCGACGACGTCGTTGAGGCTCTCCAGGTGCTGGACGTTGACCGTCGTCCAGACACTGATGCCGGCGTCCAGGATCTCCTCGACGTCCTGCCACCGCTTGGCGTGGCGCGGGCGGGGTTCGCCGTCAACGAGGTTGGAGTGCGCGAGTTCATCCACCAGCAGGATGGCGGGGCGGCGGCGCAGCGCTCCATCGAGGTCGAACTCGAGGCGGGAAATGCTTCGATAGCGGACTTCGAGGAAGGGTAAGCGCTCAAGGCCCTCCAGGAGGCGTTCGGTCTCGGCGCGACCGTGCGGCTCGACGTAGCCGACGACGACGTCGTCGCCAGCCGCTCGCGCGACACGAGCCGCCTCGAGCATCGAATAGGTCTTGCCGACACCGGCCGAGGCACCAAAGAAGATGCGCAGGCGGCCGCGTCGCGCACGTGCCTCTTCGCGTTGCAGGTCAGCGAGCAGCTCGTCTGGATCCCGCCGCTCCATCATGTGACCCCCGGCACTCGCCACCGATCCGCCCGACTCGCGGCCGCGCCCGACCCACCTTGCGCCCGTGAAGGGGACTGGTGGCTATGGTACCGCTCAAGGGTGCGGCGCGGGCGCTGCAGCTACGCGCACCGCAAATCTGGACAACATCTTCACACGGTCCGGCTTACCGTTTCGCGGTACTCCGGAGGTGCCTCGTGGACGCGATCTACCTGTTGTTGCTGGCGGCGCTCTACGCCGCGACGCACGGTGTGGTCTGGGCGCTCGACCGCCTCGGTTCACGGCCGTGAGTCCGGCGTACTGGATCGGGGCGATCCTGGCGCTGCTGCTCTTGTTCTATTTGCTGTACGCGCTCTTTCGTGCGGAACGCTTCTGATGATCGCCGACGCTCTGTTCCAGGGCCAGCTGATCGTGCTGCTCGGTGCCGTGCTGCTCTGCGTGAAGCCCCTCGGTACCTACATTGCCGACGTGCTGGACGGGTCGGCCACGCGCGTCCTCGGCGCCGGCCGGCGGTTCGAGGGCCTGATCTATCGGTCGTGTGGCATCGACGAGTCCCGGGACATGGGCTGGCGCGAGTACGCGACTGGCCTGCTGCTGCTCAACGTTCTCGGCGCCGTCGTTCTGTACCTGCTGCAGCGCTGGCAGGGCCTGCTGCCGCTGAATCCGCAGCACTTCGATGCCGTCAGCGCGGATTCGTCGTTCAACACCGCGATCAGCTTCGTCACGAACACCAACTGGCAGGGATACGCGGGCGAGTCGAGCATGGGCTACCTCGTCCAGATGACCGGACTCGCGGTACAGAATTTCCTGTCGGCCGCGACCGGGATCGCAGTGGCGGTCGCCCTGACGCGGGGCTTCTCCCGACACTCGCGCGCCGCGATCGGCAACGTGTGGGTCGATCTCACCCGCTCGACTCTTTACGTGCTCCTTCCGCTGTCGCTGATGCTGGGCATCGTGCTTGCGAGCCAGGGTGTCATCCAGAACTTCAGCGGCTATCAGGAAGTGACGACGGTGGAGGCCACCGTCTACCAGCAGCCCCGGCTGGACCCGACCGGCAGGCCGGTCCGGGACGCCACCGGCAATCCGCTGACGGAAGCGGCCACGACCTGGACCCAGACGCTCCCGATGGGCCCGATCGCCTCCCAGGAGGCGATCAAGGAACTCGGAACTAATGGCGGAGGTTTTCTCAACGCCAACTCCGCTCATCCGTTCGAGAACCCTACCGCGTTCACCAACCTTCTGGAGATGTTCGCCATCCTGCTGATCCCGTTTGCACTCACCTACACGTTCGGCCGGATGGTGGGCGATACACGTCAGGGCTGGGCGCTGCTGGCGGCCATGCTCGTCCTGCTGGTCGTGCTCGCCAACGTTGCCTATTACGCCGAGCGGGGGCCGAGCCCGCTGCTGAATCGCGAAGGCGTCGACCAGCTCGCCAGCGCCCTGCAGCCCGGCGGCAATATGGAGGGCAAGGAGAGTCGCTTCGGCATCTCAGGCTCAGCACTGTTCGCGTCGGTCACCACGGCAACCTCATGCGGGGCCGTCAACTCGATGCACGATTCGCTGATGCCGCTCGGAGGGTTCGTCCCGCTCTTCCTGATGCAGCTGGGGGAACTCGCGCCCGGCGGCGTCGGCACAGGCCTCTACTCGATATTGATGTTCGCCATCCTGGGAGTCTTCATCGCCGGCCTGATGATCGGGCGCACTCCCGAGTACATCGGCAAGAAGATCGAAGCCCTCGAGATGAAGCTCGCGTCCGTGTTCATCCTCACCACCCCGTTCGTCGCACTCCTGGGGACTGCCGTCGCGGTCAGCGCAGCGGCGGGCAGGGCGGGGGTCGGCAATCCCGGTCCGCACGGATTCACGGAGATCCTCTATGCGTTCACGTCGGCGGCGAACAACAACGGCAGTGCCTTCGGGGGCCTGTCGGCCAATACTGTCTTCTACAACGTCTCGACCGCCATTGCGATGTTCGTAGCCCGGTTCTGGCCCATCGTTGCCGCGCTGGCAATCGCCGGGTCACTGGCGGCCAAGAAGCGGGTACCTGTCACGGAGGGCACGATGCCCACGCACGGACCGCTATTCGTCGCGCTGCTGCTCGGCTCCATCCTGCTGGTGGGCGTCCTGACCTATGTACCGGCCCTGGCGCTGGGCCCAGTCGTCGAACACTTCAAGCTGGCGGCACTGCGGTAGACGCTCCCCATGGCCAGACACGAGAGCTCCTTATTCGACCGGCGGCTGGTAGCCATTGCGCTGCTCGAGTCGCTGCGAAAGCTAGACCCACGGGCGCAATGGCGCAATCCGGTGATGTTCGTCGTGTACCTCGGCACGATGGTCACTGCCTATCTGTGGATCGAGGCGCTGCGAGGCCACGGCGAGGCGCCGGCCGGTTTCATTCTCGCGGTCGCCGTCTGGCTGCTCTTCACGGTGTTGTTCGCCAACTTCGCCGAGGCGCTCGCCGAGGGGCGCAGCCGCGCGCAGGCCGCAGCGCTGCGCGGCATTCGCCAGGCCGTGATGGCGAAGAAGCTGCTCCCCGGCGGCGGCGGCACCGCACGCGCCACCGTCGCGGTTCGCGCGGAGGAGCTGCGCCGGGGGGACGTCGTCCGGGTGGAGGCCCAGGACGTCATCCCGGCGGACGGGGAGGTGATCGAAGGCGCGGCATCGGTGGATGAGAGTGCAGTCACCGGCGAGTCTGCGCCCGTGATCCGCGAGTCGGGAGGCGACTTCAGCTCAGTGACCGGTGGCACGCGCGTGCTATCGGATTGGATCATCGTGCGGGTCACGGTGAATCCGGGCGAGACGTTCCTCGACCGCATGATCTCCATGGTGGAGTCGGCGAGGCGACAGCGGACTCCCAACGAGATCGCGCTCACGATCCTGCTGGTGGCGCTGACGCTCGTGTTCCTCGTCGTCATCGCCACCGTGCTGCCGTTCTCTCTCTTCGCCGTCGAGGCGAGCGGGGCAGGCTCGCCCGTGACGCTGACCGCACTCATTGCGCTCCTGGTCTGCCTGATCCCGACCACCATCGGCGGCCTGCTCTCTGCCGTGGGAGTCGCGGGCATGAGCCGGATGATGCAGGCAAATGTGATTGCCACTTCCGGTCGCGCGGTCGAGGCGGCCGGGGACGTCGACGTGCTGCTGCTGGACAAGACGGGGACCATCACGCTCGGCAACCGGCAGGCCAATGCCTTTCTGCCCGCTCCCGGGGTGTCCGAACAGGCCCTGGCAGACGCGGCGCAGCTAGCCTCGCTCGCCGATGAGACGCCCGAGGGACGCAGCGTCGTCGTGCTGGCAAAGCAGCGCTACAACCTCCGCGAGCGCGACCTCCATGCGCTGGGCGCTACGTTCGTGCCGTTCTCGGCGCACACCCGAATGAGCGGTGTTGACTTGGGGACGCGGGAAGTGCGCAAGGGGGCGCCCGATGCGATTGCGGCCTACGTGGCGCGCCACGGCCATTCGATCCCGGCGAGCATCGAGGACATCGTCCAGCGGGTCGCCCGCCAGGGCAGTACGCCGCTCGTAGTGGCCGACTCCGGGCGCGTGGTGGGGGTCATCGAGCTCAAGGACATCGTCAAGGGAGGCATTCGCGAGCGATTCGCCGACCTGCGGCAGATGGGCATCAAGACCATCATGATCACCGGCGACAACCGATTGACCGCCGCTGCCATCGCGGCCGAGGCCGGCGTCGACGACTTCCTCGCCGAGGCGACGCCGGAGGCCAAGCTACGGCTCATTCGCCAGCACCAGGCGGAAGGGCGGCTGGTGGCGATGACGGGTGACGGCACCAACGACGCGCCGGCGCTCGCCCAGTCCGATGTCGCCGTGGCCATGAACACCGGCACGCAGGCGGCGAAGGAGGCCGGCAATATGGTCGACCTCGACTCGAACCCCACGAAGCTGATCGAGATCGTCGAGACCGGCAAGCAGATGCTGATGACGCGCGGCGCCCTTACGACGTTCTCGATTGCCAACGACGTCGCCAAGTACTTCGCGATCATCCCCGCGGCGTTCGCAATGACGTATCCCGAACTCGGCGCGCTCAACGTCATGCATCTCACGTCCCCGAATTCGGCGATTCTGTCGGCGGTGATCTTCAACGCGCTGATCATCGTGTTCCTGATTCCGCTCGCGATCCGGGGCGTGCGCTACCGAGCTCTCGGCGCCGGGCCGCTACTGCGGCGCAATTTGCTGGTCTACGGGCTCGGCGGAATCATCGTTCCGTTCCCGGGAATCAAGTTGATCGACCTTCTTCTGGCGGCGACCGGCTGGGCGTGAGGGGCTCGACATGTGGGTGCGAATGCTGCGGCCGTCGATCTCGTTCTTGGGCGTAATGACCGTCCTGCTGGGACTTTGCTACCCGGCCGCCATGGCGGCGCTCGCAATGGGACTCTTCCCCCACGCAGCGCATGGCAGCCTCGTCTTCCGCGACGGGCACGCGATCGGCTCGTCGCTCATCGGCCAGTCATTCACGGGAGCGGGTTACTTCTGGGGCCGTCCGTCCGCGACTTCGCCGCAGCCATTCAACGGGATGGCGTCAGGCGGCTCCAATCTTGGGCCGCTCAATCCCGCCCTGGCCGACGCGGTGCGTGCGAACGTCAGGGCGCTGCGAGACGCCGACCCGGGCGAACATCGCCCCGTCCCGGTCGAGCTCGCGACGGCTTCAGCGAGCGGTCTTGACCCGGACCTCAGCGTCGCTGGCGTCGCCTATCAGGTGCCCCGCGTCGCGCGCGCACGTGGTCTGTCGCAGGAAGCGCTACAGGCGATCGTCGATGCCCACACCCGTTCGCGGCTGTTCGGATTCGTCGGCGAGCGCACGGTCAACGTGCTGGAGATCAATCTCGCTCTCGACTCCATGTCGCGCGTGCGCTGAAGGGTCTGCGCCCCGTCGCATCCAAGACTCCCGCCGTAAAGAGCGCGCAGCGGCTTGGGCCGGCGGCGCGGCTACGACTTGGAGTCCTGAAATCGGTCACCGGGGGATATATGGGCAGTAGGCGGACGGCGTGGAACTGGGCGGCGCAGGGCGGGCGTACCTCGCCGGCCATACTGGTGATATGCGCGGTGCTGAATGGGGCACCCGCGGCCGCCGAGCCGTCGGATAGCGCTTTGACTCCTTCGGCGGAGGCACGCGTCGAAGCGCTCACGCGCGAGGTTGCGGAGCTACGCGCATTGGTCACGTCGCTCACGGCGCGCCTGGATTCGGCGCTGCAGACCGGCGGGCAAAGCGCCACGGCGGCAGCATCCACATCCGCTCCGGCCACGGAATCACTTGCAGCCGCGGTGACAGCAACTTCGACTGCGTCGAATCCGTGGCAGGCATTTACCGTGAACGCCGCCCTGGACGGGTACTTCGAATACAACAGCAATCATCCCAGTGAGCGGGTGAACGTCCTGCGTGCTTATGACGTGTCCAGCGACAGCTTCAGCCTCAACCAGGCGGATCTCGTGATCGAGAGCGCGCCGGATCTCAGCGCCGGCCGGCGCGTGGGGCTGCGACTGGATTTCCAGTTCGGCCAAGCAACGGAGGCGCTGCAGGGCAATCCCGCCAACGAGCTTCGGCCGGCGGTGTACCGCAACGTCTTCCAGGCCTACGGCACCTACGTTCTTCCGGTGGTGTCGCGGCCGCTGCAACTCGACTTCGGGAAGTGGGCGAGTGCAATTGGCATCGAAGGCAATTACACGAAGGACCAGGTCAACTACTCGCGCTCCTTCTGGTTCGACTATCTGCCCTTCTATCACGAGGGACTTCGGGCCTCGTACCGGGTCAGCGACCAGCTGACACTGAGCTACTGGCTCGCGAACGGGGCCCAGCAGACCGAGGATTTCAACCGCTCGAAGGACCAGCTCATCGGCTTCGTCGTGCAGCCGAGCCCCTCCCTGAGCTGGACACTGAACTACTATGACGGACAGGAGCACCCGGATGTCGCGGTCGGCGCGAGCGGGACATCCGGAGCGGCGAGCCTGCAGGGATACCCGCTGCAGGCCATCGCGAATCCGGCGAACGGCCACCTGCGCATCGTGGACACGTACGCAACCTGGCAGGCCACCGAGAAGCTGCTCGTCGCGCTGGAGGCTGATGCGGTGACACAGCGCGTCCTGTCTTCGTCCGCGGCCCAGCGCGTGGGCGGCGGGGCTGCGTACCTGCGCTACCAGCTTTCTCCCGCATTCGCGCTGGCAACGCGCGTGGAATACCTGGAGGATCGCGAGGCTCTGTTCAGCGGCGCTGCCCAGTATCTCAAGGAGGCGACGCTGACGGCGGAGTACCGGGTCGCGGATGGCTTCATCGCGCGCGGCGAATATCGACGGGATGCGTCGAACCTCGCGTTCTTTCCCACCGATACGGCGGGTGTGCTACGGACCCACCAGGACACCTGGACGCTGGGGCTCGTGTGGTGGGTGGGTCAGAAGCAAGGCCCGTGGTGAAGGCGCAATGGTCTGCGTGGCCGGGCCTCATCGAACGGCCGCTGGCGACGACAGCGACCATCGCACGCGCGCGTGCGCGTGCGATGGTGATGGTCCGTGATCGTCAGCTGACCGGACCGTCGCGATGGTCTGCGTGGTGCAGCGGGCCGTGACCGTCCTCGGCATGTTGCATCAGCAACTCCCGCTGCTCCGGGGTCAGCACTTCCAGGATCTGGTGGTGAGTGCGGACGTGCAGGAGCGCCGAGTCGGCCTCGGCCTTGCCAAGCGCATCGGTGAGCTTCTTCGCCTTCGCGTCATCGTAGGCGCCGCCCGTCAGGAGCTCGTGGAGGTCGTGATGCGCGTGGTGAATCGCCTTGCGCAGCTCGCGCGCCTGCGGCGCTTGGCCGTGGAGAATGTTGAATATCTTGTCCTGCTGCGTCTCGGTGAGCTTGAGGTGGCGCAGGGGCGGGGGCATGCCGTCGTCACCGTCAAACATCATGCCACCGTGCATCATGTGGCCGCCCATCATGCCGGCCTCGTGGCCTCCGGCATTCATCGGGCATTCCATCATGGCGTGATCGGGACCCGGCCCACCCATTCCGTGACCCTGGGGCGGGCCCGGATCGGCGATTGCGGCGACTGGAGCGGCAAGAGCGAAGCACGCTGCTACCAGCAGCGGCCTGAAGTGATGATTGATGCGCATGAGCGTTTCCCGTGTTTGACGGAGCCGGCCCCATTGGCCGGCAGCGAAGCGATTATGCGCGCCGGTGTATCCGGTCGCCGTCGGGAACTTGCAAAGGTATGTCGAGCGCTGCCGACGGCATATTGCGAACGGGATGGGTTCGTCGGGACGCCGTTCAGTCCCCCCAATGCTCGCGCGCGCGAGATGAACGCGTCGCGATTTCATCTGCCCACGCATTGCCGTCACCAGCTACCGCGCTGGCGCATGGGCCGACCATGCGCCGCGGACCGGCGGTGGATCGGGCATGAGCAGTTGCCGGGCTGAGCACTCGGCCGACGCGACCGGCTCGGAATTGAATGTCCCAAGAAGTGACATAAGATAGATTATGCGAAGTACGCTTGTAGGCTCAACGTGAGAATGTCGGGTTTCTCCAACGTGAGAATGTCGTGTCCGGGCCTCTCAGGAGCCGGCCGACATGGGAACCAGGACGATCACGATGAGCCGTACGGAGCTCGATCGGTTCGGGGTCATCACGAGGGTCCTGGAACGGCGGCTGACACAGCCTGAGGCAGCCCGGATGCTCGGGCTCGGCGTCCGCCAGGTGCAGCGTCTGTGCGCCGCGGTGCGCCGCGACGGCGCAGACGGCCTGGTGTCCCGCCAACGCGGACGGCCGAGCCCGAAGCGATTCCCGGAGAGCTACACACGGGCGATCGTGACGCTGATCTGCGAGCACTACTCGGACTTCGGACCGACGCTGGCGACCGAGAAGCTTGCCGAGCGCCACGGGATCCACGTCTCGAACGAGACGGTCCGCAAGCTGATGATCGCGGGCGGGCTCTGGAAGACCCGGGCCCAGCGGCGGCCTAGGATCCAGCAGCCGAGGCCACGACGGCCCTGTTTTGGCGAGCTGATCCAGATCGACGGCTCAGAACATCGCTGGTTCGAGAACCGGGCACCGGCGTGCGTGCTGCTGGTGTTCGTCGACGACGCCACCGGCCAGTTAGTTGGGATGCGGTTCTGCGAGTCGGAGTCGACGTTCGAGTACATGCAGCTCGCCAAGAGCTATCTCCTCGAGTACGGCAAGCCGGTCGCGTTCTACAGCGACAAGCACTCGGTGTTCCGCGTCAACAAGGTCGGGGCGACGCGCGGCGAAGGGATGACGCAGTTTGGCCGTGCCTTGCACGATCTCAACATCGAGAGCATCTGCGCCAACTCGGCGCCGGCCAAGGGTCGTGTCGAGCGCGCCAACGGGACGCTGCAGGACCGGCTCGTGAAGGAGCTGCGCCTTGCCGGGGTCTCGTCGATCGAGGCCGGCAATGCGTTCCTGGAGCCGTTCCTTTGCGATTACAACGCGAGGTTCGGCAGGGCACCGATGTCGGATCACGATGCGCATCGCAAGCTCTTGAAGGCCGAGCGGATCCGCCTCGACGACGTGTTCTGCTGGCAGGAGTCCCGTGCCGTCTCGAGGTCGCTAACCCTGCAGTACGACAAGGTCATCTACCTGATAACGCCGGGACCTGATACGAACATGGTGGCCGGCAAGCACGTCACGGTCTGCGACTACCCGGATGGCCGCCTCAAGATCCGCTACGAGGGACGGGAGCTTCCTTATAAGGAGTTCGACCGTCTGAGCCAGGTCCATCAAGCAGACGTCGTCAACAACAAGCGTCTCGGCTCCGTCCTCGCGTTCGTCCGCGAACAGCAGCTCGCTCACCCCGAGCGGCGCAGTCGCCACGGACCGGCGCGGCGTTACCCAACGACCATCACCACGAACTGAAGCCTCTGGCGCCTGCGGCGCCAGACCGCGGTGCCCGTCGACTCGGATCACGATCCGATGAGAAGATATCCGCCCTCCTCCAACACGACATCCTCACGTTGGAGAAACACACGACTTGCATGTGTTGGAGGGACAACGCTTATGGGCGCTAAGTACAGATGTCCGCTTTCTGCCAAGTAGAAATGTCCCCTTTTGGTGTTGATCGGTCAGCCTTTTTGGCCCCGTTTAGGGGTCTGGAGGCTGGCCATGGTCCGCACACCAAGGGTGACGGTAACGAGGCGCGATCTGGACCGGCTGAAGTGCGTTCAGGGCGTCATTGACGGGCAACTGAGGCTGTATCAGGCCGCTGAGCGGCTCGGAATGACGACACGGCAGCTGCGCCGGTTGATCCGGCGGTACGACCAGGAAGGTCCTGTTGGGCTGATCTCGAGGCATCGGAACCGACCGAGCAACAGC
>JAFEDP010000169.1 GCA_018241545.1 Pseudomonadota bacterium | reverse complement strand
GGATGTGGTGCGCCGCACCCGCCTCGCCGACGAGCGCCGCCGCCACGAGGCCGCGGTGGCAGCGGTTCACGTCCGCCTCGTAGCACAGCAGGCAGGTGCGGAACGCGGCAGCGACCTTGCCGAGCTCGCGCAGCGCCGCGCCCTGGCCGTCGAGGTAGTGGCGGAAGTCCTGCGAGTAGCGCGCGAAGTCATGCGTGTGGCGGTAGCGATCGCGGATGGGCTTGGGGCAGCCGAGCGCGCGATAGTGCGCGTAGCGGATCCCGGCGTGCTCGACGGCGGCGGCGAGCGCCTCCTTGGAGAAGCCCGCCTTGCGCGACACCGGCGCCTCGCGGATGTCGGCGAGCTGCTCGATCCCGTGGGCGCGCAGCAGCGCCACGAGTTCCTGCACCGCGAGGCCCTCGTAGCCGATCGTGTGGATCTCCACGGCCCTGGCTCCCACTCGCTCGCGCCGGCTCGACTGCGCCGGTGCGGCGCGCGCGGCAGCGCGATGCCTGTTCTGCCTGCGGCGCAAGATACCGCCGCACCGGCGCCATCGTCCACGACGATCCGGTCGCCCCGCGACGCGGCGCGATTGTGCGGCTGCTAGAATCGCGGCTCGACGGCGACGCGAACGTGCCTGCGCCCGTAGCTCAGCTGGATAGAGCACTGCGCTTCGAACGCAGTGGTCGGCGGTTCGAATCCGTCCGGGCGCGCCAACTTCACGCGGGCTGTCCAGCATCGGCCGGCGAACGGCTGATTCCAGAATCCCGGCTGCGCCTGTAGCCAAGCACGATTCTCTGTCCGGTTCCGGCCAGGAACGGTCATAGGGCCCCATTGCGTGGCCTGGCGGTTTACGGACGCGCGACGCTAGCCCAGTAGCCGCTTCCCCGCGGGGGTACCTATGCACGCGGCAAGTCTGGGAACTCCGCCGGCACGCGAGATCTTGGCCGCGTCGCTCAGACCGAGTGACTTGAGCTGTTCGCGCAGAAGCTCTGCATCCGGCGTCAATAGTTTCAGCGAATTCAGCGAGTAACCGGTATTTGGCAGGCCGGCGGCAGGATGCGACGCCGACTGCCACTGAATCAGCGCCGGAACAAGGCCGCCGTGGACCAGATCGCCGTCGCTTGGGATTGTTATCTTCCAGCGCAGCGTCCCCCTCGTCATGAGCTCGGCGGGACCAATGTTTGCCGGTGCCGAGCTGCATGCGCGCTCGATGTTGGATGTGCGCGCAACCCATGTCGCCAGGCGCGGCTCGTCATCGCCCGCCAGCCGATCCAATCCAAACCAGCGCGGCCGTTGCGGGCCGGGCGCAGCAGGATTGACGGCGATGACTTCCAGGTAGGTTGCGGCACCGAGCCGCAGCAGCAGGTTGTGCGTGCCCATCGCCGGGTGCTCGCCGCCCGGAACCATCGTCGCGGCAATGGCCCGAAAGACGAAATCGGCGCCGGCCGCCAACGTGGGCGCGACGACTACCAAATGGTCCAGCTCAGTGCTTCCCATCGGATCCTCGCAGGCTCCCGACTGACACTCCTGCCGGCCGGCCTCCTCGGTCAGTCAGCCGTCGACCGGTTACAGCGTGATCGTCCGGCCGTGCAGTTGCCACCCGCAGCAAGTCACCGTCTGCCGCACTGCCGCTCAGCCGCGCACGGCGGTGCCCGGGCCCATGAAGCCAGGACCCGCGTGCGGTGTGCTACCGGACAGGACCGGTCGCCGCCGGCGGCCGCCTGGATTTCTCCGAAGTGGCCGCGCGCCTGCGCAAAGACGCGGCCGCGTGGCGCTTCGGACTCCCCGCTCAGTCACGGCGCGGACTGCATCTTCAGTCCTGGGCCTGAACCTGCGAGCGCCACAAATACCTCCGAACGGATCAGCCATCTGTCGCCGCGCTTCACCCATTGTGCGGTGTACCGACCGCGAATCACGACAGTGCCATGCGCGCCGCCGACGCGACCGTTCCAGACCCCGGTTTCAAACGCGAGCGGCCAGTCGCGGCTCGCTTCGATGTCGGTCGGGACACGCTCGTAAATGATGACGTCAGGGGCCTTCGGGTCGTCGTCTTCCCAGAGCTTGCGGTAGTTCGACTTCCCGGCGACTTGTACGCCAAGGCCACGGCAGATCGTGACGTCATCCGTCCAGAAGGAGGCGATGCCATCCAAGTCGTGGCGCGCAATCGCGACGTTCTGTTGCAGCCGCGCGTGCCGGATGGCGGTGACGTCGCTTGCGCTCGCCGCGGACGCAGGCGCCGACGTGGCGAATACTGCAATCGCAATGAGGCTTTCGATGAATCGTTGCATGATCGGCCTACCTTGAAGTGTCGCGGTTGTCGATGCGGTTCCGTTGCCGGCCGGAAGCGCCCCTCAGGCCCGGCGTCGGGCCTCATGCCTCATGCCTTCCCGATACCCAAACTCGAGTGGCTGCTCCGTCGGTTCCAACTGGCCACGACGCGCGCGGGAGACTCGTCGTCGCCTTCGCTCGGAGTGGCGCCTCGGGCCCACTCTACGGATGCCGGGTGGGTCCGGCTGTCGGCCGATCGCGTCCGTCGCGGCGTCGCGTGCGGTCATCCTCACCGCGAGGCCTGGAGCCATCGCTGAGGTGCCCTCTGTTGCTGCGTCGCGGGCCTGACACCGGAGCCGTGCCGGAGCCGGGGCCACGTCGAATGGCCGCTAGAAACCCCACTCCCCATACAGGCGCGCAACTTCCGGATCGCTCATGAAGCGAGCCATGTCCGCGCACAGGATCGACAGCGGCGGAACCCAGTCTGCCAAGCCATTGGCCAGCGCGGCCCGGATGGCTGGTAGATCGTTCAGGCCGCAGGCCACGAGCAGCTGCGCGACGGGCGAGATGAATTCACCCCGTAGCCCGCGCTGGCTGAGCTCGCTGGCAAGGGCGCGCCCTTCCTCCGTGCGCCCGGCGAGACCATACCCATAGACCAGCCACGCCACGTCGAACGGCGAGCGCGACAGCTGCACGAGACGCTCAAAGTAGGGGATCGCCTCCTCGGCCCGTCCCGCATGGCACAGGGCTCGGCCCAGTACCCACAGTGCGCCTAGGTAGTCCGGCGAGAGTTCGATGGCCCGTCGTCCGGCCCGTTCGGCGGCGTCGAGCGCACGAACCGTGGCGAATCCCATGCACGCCAAGTAATGACCGAGGGGCGACAGCGGATCCAGCTCGAGCCCGCGGCTGCAATGCTCGGTCGCGGCCTCGGGGTTGCCGGCCGACGCCCAATAGAGCCCGAAGTAGATATGCGCGAGCGCCGAGCGCGGCGCCAGCGCAACGGCCCGTTCAAAGTGGGGTAGCGCTGCGCGCCAGTTTCTGTCCATCGTGAACTGATGCAGCGCCTGGGAAAAGCTCGTCTCCCAGAGGTCTGGCGCCAGAATCGTGGCGCGCTTCACCGCCTCACGCGACCGCTCGAGTGCCGCGCTCGTCGGGATCCAGCCGAAGTACGTCAGCACCGCATAGCAGTCGGCGAGGCCCGCATACGCAAGAGCGTTGTTGGAATCGAGGCGGATGCTCGCCTCGAAATTGCGGATCGCCGCTTGCAGTGTCGCTGGCGAGCGCCGGTGCCAGTCATACCGTCCCCGGATGTAGAGCTCGTAGGCCTCCACGTTGCCGGTCGGACGCGTGCCGGCTCCCGCGAGAACGATCTGGAATCGCGCCGCGACGGAACGTGCGATCTCGTCCTGGATTTCGAAAATGTCCGCCATCTGCCGGTCGTAGCGCTCGGACCACAGCTGAAAGCCGGTCCGCGCGTCGATTAACTGCACCGTAATGCGCAGCCGATCTGCCGCCCGGCGGACGCTGCCCTCCAGGACCGTTGCGACGTGCAGCCGCTCGGCGATATCGGCAACGCCCAGACTCCGGCCTTTGAAGGAGAACGCCGAGCTGCGCGCGGCCACTCGCAGCTCGGGTACCTGACTGAGGGCATTCAGGATTTCCTCGGCCAGGCCGTCTCCGAAGTACTCGGTGTCCTTGTCTGCCGCCAGGTTGGTGAACGGCAATACGGCAATCGACTTGTCCGGTACGTCGTCGCTGGCCGCGGCTCGGTTCGCCGCCGGCGGGCGTGGCCGGTCCGGAGGCGACAGCACCAGATTCAGCGCTCGCTGGACGTGCTCCAGCATGGCAGCCGACAGGTCCCCGGAGGGTGCGCGCGTCCATTGGACCTGCCGGAAGCGCTGGGGCACGCGCGCGTCTGCCTCCGCCGTGGAGTCGATGGCGACGGGCAGCAGGAAGGTCGCGTCGTCGGCCATCAGGTGTGATCGCTCGACGGCAAGCCTCCATTCGAGTCTGAAGTAGCCCTCCGAGCGCTGTTCCGTGTTTCGCGAGACCAGCGGCATGAAAAGCGCGCAATCTCGGATCTCGCGGCGGATCTTTTCATCCCAGGTGTCCCCACCCCGCAGCTCGCTCTTGTCGAACCAGACCTCGACGTTTGCGGCTCGCAGCGCGTCTGCGATGCGATGAGCGGCTTCCGAATCCTCGGAGGCGTAGCTCAGAAAGACGGCTTTGGAGTCCCCCGGCACTGCGCACCTCTCACCCAGTGACGGGCGACAGCTTACCGAATCTGCTGTGGCGGCTCCCGGGAACGGCCGGTGGCGGCTCCGGGACGGATGCGGTGCCTCACCGCAGAGGCTCTGACGTCGGTGCGGGTCCGATCTCGTGACGACGTGGCGACCGGCTCGCATCGACATTGCTCGGGAGATGGACATCCGGGGTGTCGTCCACCCGGGCGCGCCACCCCCTGACCGGCCGTCCCGGACCGAGGCGTAATGGGTCTGGCCGGATTCCAGGCCGGCACCCCGTGGCGCGGCAGTCGACGCGCCGCTTCGCACCGTTCTCTGGTGCCCGGACCTCTGGCACACTCAGTCACCGGGTGCGGCGCAGCCGTGCCGCTCTCCTTGGGCGCTGCGGATCCGACCGATCCGACTGGACCGTGGATCCGCATCCCTGAACTCACTGCTCGCGCCTCAACCTGCCCGATGAACCGCGGCGCGTCGTCGAGCGCTGCGCCGTCGCCGCGCGAAATCCCGCTCGCCGGGATCGCCGGCGCTACCGATCGAGCATCACCGAACGGAGCCTCCATGCGCCTCAGCCATCCCCTGCGTGCCGGGATCCTCACCTCGCTCCTGGTCGGCGCATGCCTGTTCGCGCTGCCTGCGGCCCGGGCCGCCGCACCGGCGCCCGCGCCCGCGGACACGCTGGCCCGCACCGTGGGCGGCACCACCTTCACCGTGCCCAAGGCATGGACCGCGGCCATCGCCGGTGCGGTGGTCCGGGTGAGCGCACCGGAGGCGGACGCCGCGATCGCGATCGTCGACGTCGGTGCCGCCGCCGATGCGCGCGCCGCCGCCGAGCGGGCCTGGGCCGCCATGCTGCCCGGCACCCGCCGCGTGCCGGGGCTTGTCAGTGCGCTGCCGGCGCGCGACGGCTGGGACGAGCGGCAGGTGCTGAGCTACGACACGCCGCCCAACGAGCACCGGCTGGTCCAGGCGCTCGCGCTGCGCCACGGCGCGAACTGGGTGGTCGTGGCCTCGGACGGCAGCCAAGGTACGTTCGAGAAGCGCATCGGCGCCGTCGTGCTGCTGCAGCAGAGCGTGCGCCCGGCCGGCTACCAGCGCGAGTCCTTCGCCAACCGCCCGGCGCACGCACTCGACGCCGCGCGCATCGAGGCGCTGCGGGCGTTCGTGCGGGACTCGATGCGCGAGCTCGGCGTCCCCGGCGCGTCGATGGCGCTGCTCGACCACGGCAAGCTGGTGTACGAGGGCGGCTTCGGCGTGCGCGAGCTCGGCCGCCCCGAGCCCGTCGATGCGCACACGCGCTTCCTGGTCGCGTCGAACACCAAGGGCATGACGACCCTGCTGCTGGCCCGGCTGGTCGACGAGGGCAAGCTCGGCTGGGACCAGCCGGTCACGCAGCTCTACCCGGAGTTCCGGCTCGGCAGCGAGGAGACGAGCCGCAAGGTCCTGGTGCGGCACCTCGTGTGCGCGTGCACCGGCCTGCCGCGCAAGGACCTGGAGTGGATCTTCAACACGAGCCCGACCTCACCGGCGACCAACACCTTTGCGCTGCTGGCGGCCACCGAGCCCACCAGCGCGTTCGGCGAGGTGTTCCAGTACAACAACCTGATGGCCTCGGCGGCCGGCTACGTCGCCGCGCACGTGCTGTACCCGGACCTCGAGCTCGGCGCGGCCTACGACAAGGCCATGCAGGCCAAGATCTTCGATCCGCTCGGCATGGACGAGACCACCTTCGATTTCGCCCGGGCGCTCGCCGCGAACCACGCCAGCGGCCACGCGATGGGCCTCGACGGCCAGCCGGCGGTCGCCGCCATGAACCTCAACTACGCGGCGATCCCGTCGCGCCCGGCCGGCGGCGCCTGGTCGAGCGCGCACGACATGATCAAGTACGTCGCCGACGAGCTGTCGCTCGGCGTGCTGCCGGACGGCGGCCGGCTGGTGAGC
>JAFEDP010000168.1 GCA_018241545.1 Pseudomonadota bacterium | reverse complement strand
CAGCCGGGATTGGTGATCTCGCGCGCCTCCGCGATGCCGTCGCGCTGCACGACCTGCGTGACGAGGCCGTTGTCCGGCAGCACGAAATACTGGTCGCGACGCGTGCGCACCACGATCGAGCGGCGGCTCGTGCCGACGCCCGGGTCGACCACCGCGACGAACACGGTGCCGGGCGGATAGTACTGCGAGGTCCGCCCGAGCAGCCGCGCCCCCTCGGCGATCGAGAACGGCGTCACCTCGTGCGTCAGGTCGATGATCTCGGCATGCGGGGCGATGGACTTCATGACGCCCTTGCAGATCGCGACCGCGTCGTCGAGCGTGCCGAAGTCGGTAAGGAACACGATCAGGGGTGACGGCGTGGCGGCCGGCGCGGCCAGTGCGGTCGGCCCGCACAGCGAGATCGCCGCGGCCAATGCGACGCGCGCAGCGACCCTCGCGCGTGCGGGCGCACCGGGGTGTGTCGCGTCCGGACGCCGCGGCGCGGGCATCGGCCAGCCGGGGCGCAATCGACCGGGGACGCGCAGCACCCGACCGCAGGCCCGGCGCAGGGCGCGTGCGATGCCGCGCAGATCGCGCAGGCGGGGTCCCGTTGTCGCCACGGGCACGAACCGCCGCTCTACGGGGCGTCCGGCAGCAGCCCGCGCTCGACGAGCACCGGCGGGTGCCGGTGATGGGTCGCCTGCTCCCACGCGTAGGCGATGCCAAGCAGGTCGCCGTCGTGCCACGGGCGGCCGGAGAACTCGAGGCCGAAGGGCAGGCCGCCCGGGTAGAAGCCGCCGACCACCACGACCGCCGGCACGCCCAGCATGTTGACCCAGCCGGTCGCGGAGTGCGGGCCCTCGGTCACGCGGTTGTCCTGCGGCAGCGTCTCGTCGACGGGCGGCATCTGGATCGCCGGATAGACGAAGCCGTCGAGGTGCAATCGGTCGAGGGTCTCGAGGTAGAGCGCGAGGGTGCGCCGGCGCGGGCCGTAGAGGTTCGCCTCCGCATCCGGGTCGCTCTCGATCGCGCGCTGCACGACGCCGAGGTCCTTGCCCTGCACGGCCGCGTCGCGGAACACCGCATTGCCGGGTTCGGCGCCGATCACCGCGGCGCCGAGCGGCGCCCCGGTCACGCGCTCATACTCGGCGGCCGAGTGGTACTGGGCCGGGCCGAACTCGCGCAGGAAGAGGTCCGTGCCCTCGCGCACGTACCCGTAGGTGCTGATACGCATGGCGCTGCGGGCGAAGGTCTCCGGCAGCACCGAGTCGTCC
This sequence comes from Pseudomonadota bacterium, assembly GCA_018241545.1. Classification (GTDB taxonomy): domain Bacteria; phylum Pseudomonadota; class Gammaproteobacteria; order Steroidobacterales; family Steroidobacteraceae; genus CAIKZZ01. The sequence goes on along the minus strand of JAFEDP010000168.1, from coordinate 5,185 downwards.
ATCACGATGGTGGCGCCAGCGGCGCGCAGTTCATCCAGCGCCCGCAGGAACGCCGCGCGCGTGCGTGGATCGAGCGGGTTCGCCTGGTCGGCCGCCTGGCGCAGGGCGACCGCCTCCGGCACCGCGGCCGGCACGCCGTGGAACGGGATGCCGACGCCCTGCAGGATGAAGGCCGGCACGCCGAAGCGCTTGCCCTTGAGGGCGTCCGCCTTGAGGTAGCGCGTGTACGGCCCGGGCTGTGCCTTGGCGGCGGATCCCTGCGTCACCGGATCGAGGGGGTCCTCGCCGGCCATGACCGACAGCGCGATCGCGGCGTCGGTGACGTTGCGCGCGATGGGCCCGGTGTTGTCCAGCAGCCAGTCGAGCGGCGCGATGCCGGCGATGCTGACGAGCCCGCGCGTCGGGAACACGCCGATGAGCGCACTGGTCGCGGCCGGCATGCGGATCGAGTTGCCGGTGTCGGTGCCGTTGCCGAGCATCGCCAGGTTCGCCGTCACCGCCGTGACGGTGCCGCCCGAGGAGCCTCCCGGCGAGAAGCGCACGTCGTAGGCGTTACCGGTCCGGCCGAAGGAGCTGCTGCGGTTGGTGTCGGAGTTGGCGAAGTCCGGCATGTTCGAGTGGCCGAGGATGATCGCGCCGGCGGCACGCAGCCTGGCCACGACCGTCGCGTCGCGCGGCGCGAGGAGCTCGTGCCCCGGGATCGTGTAGCCGTCCCAACCGGCGGTCGTGACGGCGCCGGCGATGCTGGTGTTGGCCTTGATCACGATCGGCACGCCCCACAGCGGTCCCCGCGCCGTGCCCGCCGGCTCGGCGTCCGCGCGCGCCGCCGCGGCACGGGCCTGCGCGGCGAACACCTGCTCGAGCGGCCGGTAGATGCCGTTGTAGCGCTGTACGCGGGCGAGGTACCAGTCGACGACCTGGGCAACCGTGTAGCGGTGCGTCGCGTAGTAGTGCTGCAGCTGCGGGACGCCGGCCTCGAGGAGCTCGCGGTCCATCTGCGCCGGCGCGACGCCGGGCGCTGCGCGGGCGGGCCCCGCGCCGACGGCCAGCGCCAGGGCGGCAGCGAGTGACGGGACGAGGCGAACGTGCTTCATGCGGACCTCCCTCGGCCTACGTTACCGGCGACGGCGCGGCGCGGCAACGGAGCACGGCGCCACTCAGGCGCGCGCCAGCGCCAGCACGATCTCGACCCCGTCGGCGACGTTGCGCGCCTCGATCGTCCCGCCCATCTTGGCCATGTAGGTCTTGGCCACGAACAGGCCCTGCCCGCGGCCGCGATGCCCGTCTTGGAGCCCGTCGGTGACGCCGTACTCGAAGATGCGCCCGAGCAGCTGTGCGTCGATGTGCGGCCCCTCGTTGTGCACGACCACCTCCGCGCCGCCCGCCGACTCGCGCAGCCCGAGGCGGATCGGGCTCCCGGGCCGGCGGTAGCGCGCCGCATTGCCGAGCACGTGAGTGAGCACGTCCTCCAGTGAATGCTCGTCGGCGCGCACCGCGAGCGCGCCTCCCTCGTCTTCGAAGTGCACGTCCGGGATGCCGGCGTCCGCGGCGTTGGCCGCCACGTGCCGCAGGAACGCCCGCAGGTCGAGCGTGGCGAGCGACAGCGACGCCGACAGGATCGCCTCGCTGGGCGGGGCGCGGCCGTAAAGCACGCGCACGGCCTGCTGCATGCGCTCGATGTAGCGCCGGCTCGGGTCCTCCGGCGCCGGGTGCAGCGCGAGCAGCGACTGCAGCGGCGCGCGGATCTCGTGGCCGACCGCGTGCCACATGTCCTTCTCCTGGTCGGCGCGGATCTGCTCGCGCTTGACGTCCTCGTTGACCCGCTGCAGCAGGTCGGCCAGCACGCCCGCCAGCAGCCCGAGCTCGTCGCGCCCGCGCAGGCTCGCGAGATCGTGCTCGATCAGGCCCTCGGCGCCGTGCACGGACTTGCGCACGGCCGCCGCCCGCGTCGTCAGCAGCGTGATGCGCCGGATGATGCGGACCTCGATGGCGAGCCACGTCAGCAGGATCGCCGCCAGCATCGCGCCGACGTACCAGGCGAGCCGCGCGACCACGACGCCGAGGCTGCGGTCGACGCCCTGCCGGTCACCTTCGAGGGTGATTTCGTAGTCGCCGGCGGGTGTCGCGATCGTCTGCGTGGCGCGCAGCGGCGCGTCGCTGCCGGTCGCCGGCAGTCGCGCGATGAGGCTGCGCACGAGCGACGGCGTGCGCGGCGCCTCGCTGCCGTTCGTGAGGACGAGCACGTCGGCCGGCCGCGGATGCAGGCGCCGGATCGACAGCGTCTCGCCGTCCAGCAGTTCGCGGCGCAGGTCCGGCAGCGCGAACGGAGCGGTCGCGCCCGCCGTATCGCTGTCGAACAGCGCCTCGCCTTCGCCCGGCCCGAGCACCTCGACGTGGACGCGCACGTCCCCGAGGTCCGGCGGCGGCCATACCACGCGGTCTCTCTCCAGCAGATCCTCGCGGAACAGCTCGATGGGCAGCCGCACCGAGTAGAACGAGCGCCGCCGGCACGGCAGCGGCGGCGGCGGCGCCTGCAGGTCGGCGTCCAGGCAGCGCGACTCCTGCCACAGCCAGCCGCGGAAGTCGCGCTCCGGGCGCCGCGCGCGGCGGCCGTCGTCGCCCTCGGCAAACCCGGTGAGCCGCCCCTGCACCGCGATGCCGTGGCGGCGCGCGGCGGCCTCGAGGGGAGCGAGCCAGCGATAGGTCCGACCCCGCAGCGACACCTCCACCCGCAGGCGATGCGCGCCGTCGAGGTCGAGGTCCCCGAGCGCGTGCTCGACCAGCGGTCCGCTGACGAAGCTGCCCACCGCATACAGGAAGCCGCCGGCGGCGGGGCTGTTGCCGACCGCGACGCACAGGTCCGCCTCCCCGGGATAGCGCAGCCGGCAGCCCGCCATCTCCACCGCCTGCTGCACCTTGGTGCGATCGTCGAAATCAAGCCCCGCGAACGGCAGCACGTAGGGGCGCAGGCCGCTGCCGGCGGCGCCGGCGGCCGGGTTGATCAGCGCCAGCTGCCCCGCGGGGTGCTGAAGCCGCGCCGTGATCTGCGCGACGCTCTTCGCGAACAGGTCGCCGTAGTCGCGGTAGCTGAGCTGCTTCTGCTCGACCAGCACGCTCAGCGCGAGCGCGAGCGTGGCGAGCGCGAGCAGCAGGAACGAGGCGCGAAAGAACACCCGCAGCCGCAGCGGCACGCCGCGCGGCCAGAGGCGGATCACGGGCCCACCCAGCGAAAGCCGCGCATCGGCACGTTCTCGATACCGTCGAACGCCGGATCCACCTCGCGGAACGCGTCGCGGATAGTGGCGACGTGCTTGCGCACGTTGTCGCGGTTGCGGCCGCTCTTGACCACCGCGTACAGGTCCTCGTAGGAGACGACCTGGCCGCGCCGCTGGTAGAGCGCGTCGAGGATGCGCTGCGCCGTCAGCGGCAGGTTGATGCGCAGCCCGCGCCAGGTCGCCGAGGTCTGCCGGAGCGGGTCGAGCGTGAGCTCGCGCGCTGGTGTGCTCGCGGCCGCAGCCGGGCGGCCGCGCGCGGCGCGCAGCACCTCGAGGAAGGTCTCGATGAACTCCGTCTCGCCGAAGTCGCTCTTCTGCAGGTAGTCCCAGGCGTCGAGCGCCTTCATGATGCTGCGGTAGATGCTCGCCGGCATGCCCGAGACGACGAGCACCGGTGTCCCGCCGCGCTTGTTGACCGCGTTGATCAGCGCGACGCCCGCGTGGCGCTCGCGCCCGAGCTCGATGTCGAGCACGACGACGTCGTAGCTCTCGCGCTCGAGCGCGGCCGCGGCGTCGTCGAAGCTGAACCACTGGTCGACGCGCACGCCCGGGCGGGCCGCCAGGATCCAGCCCTTCAGCTGGTTGCTGGTCGGCACGTCGTCCTCGATGACCGCGATCCGCGCCACGCCTCGCCCCCGCCGCGCCACTCGCCGCTGCCGATTATCAACCGCGCGGGCCGGGCGCGCGCGGAAGGTTTGCTCCGGCCCCGGAGCGAAGTGGCCCGACGCGCGCATTGAGGGTTCCGCGACGCTCGACGAACCATGGCCCCGCACAGACGAGCCGTCGACCGGCGCCCGCCGGCGCCGACGGCTCCGCGGAGGTCCCGGCCATGTCCGCCCGACTGCAGACCCTCAGGGAAATCGCCTCGGAGACCTTGCTCGAGCCGGTGCAGCGCACCGGCCGCACCGTCGCCTGCGCCACCGGCCGCGCCGCGGCGCTGCTGCGTCGCGAGCGGACCTCGGTGCTACTGATCGCCACGCTGTCGGCACTGGCGTTCGCGCTGGCGAGCCACCCGCCGCGTCAGGGAGTGCGTACCGGCGAGATGGTCGTGAGGCGCAACCGCATCACCGGCGAGGTCCGGCACTTCCGCGACGGCAGCCTAGTGGCGATCCCTGGGATCCACGAGGTCCGGCGGTTCTCGCTGCGGGAGGAGTCCTACCGCGCCCGCGAGAGCGTCGCGGCGGCCACGTCCGGCGAGGCGCCCTTCCGCTCCGCCGAGGGCGTACCGGTCGCGGTTGACCTCAGCGTCCGCTACGCGATCGACCCGGTCCGCTGGCTGGCCGTCTACCCGGTACCGCCGGTCGACGTCGAGTCGCGAGCGCTCGCGCCGGCGCTGCGCCGCGCGGTCGCGGACTTCACCGCCAGTCGGACCCGCACGCAGATCCTCGCCACGCGGCGGCGCGACCTCGAGCGCGAGCTGGCCGCGACGCTGAGGCCGCGGCTCGCCTCGCTGGGCCTCGCGCTGCATGGCCTCGCCATCGAGAGCATCGACTTCCCGGCGCCGGACCGAGCCGGCCTGCTGCGGGTGGCGACCGCGCGACCGCGGCCGCCGTCCGTGCCGGTCGCGACGCGGGCGCCGCCTGGCGCCGACGGGCCCGCGACCGCCGTCGACGAACCCCGTCCCGCGACAGACGGCGGACGCAATCCGCTGCGCATCCCCGACACCCTCGAGGCGAAGCTGCGCGAGCGCGCCCTTGCCCGCCCCGCGCCGGCGCCGGCTGGCGGCGGCAATCCCACCACCGACCCGGCCGGCGCGCCGGGCGGCATACCCACGGCGTCGCAGGCAGCCCCTGCCCGCCCCCACGAAGGAGAACCCTGATGCTCACCGCCACCGTGACCACCCTCGCCATCGTCGCGCAGGACCCGGCGATCTTGCGGGCCGCCGCCCGCGAGGCGTCGCCGCAGCAGGC
>JAFEDP010000167.1 GCA_018241545.1 Pseudomonadota bacterium | reverse complement strand
GCCGCGCTGCTCGACGACCCGGAGCGCGCGATCGAGCTCGCCGCCGAGGTGGCCCGCCCGACGCACCAGGCGCCGGCGGTCCTGGACGCCTGCCGGGTGGTGGCGGCGCTGGTGGTCGGCGCGTTGCAGGGCCGGCCGCGGGAGGAGCTGCTCGCCCCGGGGTTCAGCCCGGTGCCGGGCCTGTGGCAGCGCCGGCCGCTCAAGCGCGACGTCGCCCGGGTGGTGGCGGGCGGCTGGCGGGACGCGGGGGTGGCCGCGGAGGGCGGCGAGGCCGTCGCCGGGCTCGCGCTCGCCTTCGCGGTGCTGGCCGCGGGCCACGGCTACCGCGATACTGTGCTCGCCGCCGTCAACCACGGACAGGATGCCGATGCCAACGGCGCGCTGGCGGGCGGGCTCGCCGGCGCACTGTACGGGGCGGCGAGCGTGCCGCCGCACTGGGTGGCGGCGCTCGCCGACGAACGGCGCATCGCCGGCCTCGCGGACCGGCTGCTGACGGGGGCGCTCGGGCGCATCGTCGCGCTCTGACAGGGGAGGGACCGTGGCGCATCGCGCGCGGTCGCGCCGGACGGCGCGCCGCTACTGGTGGGTGAGGCTCAGCGACGAGGCGCTGCTCGACGTGCGCTTCTGCGACCTCGGCCTCGCGCTCGACCGCTCGCCGCTGGCGCGGCCGGTCGCGCGCCTGTACGAGGAACTCGCGAGCCGCGGCATCGGCTTTCGCCCGCACTGCTGGCTGGGCGAGGAGTGGTTCTCGCCCGACGGCGTGCCCGGCTTCGCGCTGCCGTTCTTCCTCGCCCACCCGCGGCTGCGGCGGCTCGAGCGGCGCATGCTCGGCGAGGTCGAGGGCGGCAACCGCAACTGGTTCATGCGCATCCTGCGGCACGAGGCCGGCCACGCGCTCGACAACGCCTACCGGCTGCGCCGCCGCCGCCAGTGGCGCGAGACCTTCGGCCCGGCGTCGCTGCCGTACCCGGACAGCTACCGGCCGCGCCCGGGGAGCCGGCGCTACGTGCAGCACCTCGGCAGCTGGTACGCGCAGAGCCACCCGACCGAGGACTTCGCCGAGACCTTCGCGGTCTGGCTCAAGCCCGGCTCGCGCTGGCGCCGCCAGTACCAGGACTGGCCGGCGCTCGCCAAGCTCGAGTACGTGGACGCGCTGATGGCCGAGATCGGCGCCGCCGCACCGCCGGTGCGCACCCGCGCCCACGTCGACTCGCTGGCGCACGACACGCGCACGCTGCGCCAGCACTACGCCGCGGTGCTCGAGCGCTACGCGGCGCCGACGCGCCGCGAGGAGGACGACCTGCTCGAGCGTGTGTTCGCCTACGAGCCGGGCCCGGCGCGGCTGCGGGCCGCAACGTTCCTGCGCCGGCTGCGGCCGCGCCTGCACGACTCGCTGGTGGCGCGCGTCGGCTGCAGCGAGTACCTGGTGCACCAGGTGATGCGCGCCGCGATCCGCCGCTGCACCGAGCTCAGCCTGTACGTCGTCGGCGACCGGCGCCGCGCCGCGCGCCACGCCGAGTGGGCGCTGACGCGCCTCGCGCGCGCGTTCGAGAAGAGCGCCGGCCGGCGCCTGACGCTATGAGGCGGCTGCGCATCCTGGTGACCGTGCACGAGAGCCTGATCCCGCCCGACACGCTCGCCGGCCACGAGCAGCGCGAGATCGACGAGTGGCGCACGGAGTACGACGTCGTCTCGCACCTGAAGCAGAGCGGCCACGACGTGCGCTGCATCGGCCTGCTCGACAGCCTGACCGAGCTGCGCACCACGATCCAGGAATGGCAGCCGCAGGTCGTGTTCAACCTGCTGGAGGAGTTCGACGGCATCGCCAAGCACGACCAGCACGTGGTGGCGTTCCTCGAGCTGCTGCGCCAGCCCTACACCGGCTGCAACCCGCGCGGCCTGATGCTGTCGCGCGACAAGGTGCTGTCCAAGCAGCTGCTGGCCTACCACCGCATCCCGACGCCGCAGTTCGCGCTGTTCCCGCGCGGCAAGCGCGTGCGGCTGCCGCCCAAGGCGCGCTACCCGCTGTTCGTGAAGTCCGCCACCGACGACGCCTCGCTCGGCATCGCGCAGGCGTCGGTGTGCTCGGACCCCGCGAGCCTCAAGGAGCGCATCGAGTTCGTGCACGAGCAGACCGAGAGCGACGCGCTGGTCGAGGAGTACATCGAGGGCCGCGAGATCTACGTCGGGGTCCTCGGCAACGACCGTCTGACGACGCTGCCGGCGTGGGAGATGAGCTTCGGCTCGCTGCCCGAGGGCCAGGCGCCGATCGCGACCCGCAAGGTCAAGTGGGACCGGCGCTACCAGGTGCGCCACGGCATCACCACCGGCGCCGCGCAGGCGCTGCCGGACGGCGTGCAGGAGCAGCTCGCGCGCCTGACGCGACGCATCTACCGCGCGCTGCACCTGACCGGCTACGCGCGCATGGACTTCCGGCTGCGCGCCGACGGCGCGGTGTTCGTGCTCGAGGCCAACGCCAACCCGAACCTCGCGGAGGAGGAGGACCTGGCACGCTCGGCGCGCGCCGCGGGCATCGACTACGATGAGCTGCTGGCGCGCATCCTCTCGCTCGGCCTCGGCTACCGGGCGGCGTGGCGCGCGAGCGAGGACTGAGACCGATGCCCCTGCAGGACCACATCCGCACCATCCTCGACTTCCCGCAGAAGGGCGTCGTGTTCCGCGACCTGACGCCGCTGCTCGCCGACCCGGCGGCGCTGCGCGCGGCGGTGGCCGCGCTGATCGAGCCGTTCCGCGGCGAGTCCGTCGAGGTGGTCGCGGGCATGGAGGCGCGCGGCTTCATCTTCGGGGCGCTCGCCGCCTGGGAGCTCGGCGCCGGCTTCGTGCCGCTCAGGAAGCCCGGCAAGCTGCCCGCCGAGGTCGAGGCCGTCACCTACGAGCTCGAGTACGGCACGGCGACGCTCGAGGTGCACCGCGACGCGCTGAGCCGCGGCCGGCGCGTGCTGCTCGTCGACGACGTGCTCGCCACCGGCGGCACGGCCGCGGCCAGCGTCGACCTGATGGCGCGGCTCGGTGCCGAGCTCGTCGGCTGCGCGTTCCTGGTCGAGCTGCTGGCGCTCGGCGGGCGGCGCCGCCTCGCCGGGCAGCGCGTGCACGCGGTGCTGAGCCTGTGAGGCGGCCGGGGCGATGAGCGCGACGCTCGCGGCGCTCGCGATCTACCCGGTCAAGGGTTGCCGGCGCGTGGAGCTCGAGCGCGCTGCGCTCGGCCCGACCGGGCTCGCCGGCGACCGCGGCTGGATGGTCACCCGGCCCGACGGCCGGTTCCTGAGCCAGCGCACCCACCCCGCGCTCGCGCGCATCGCGCCGGCGCTGACCGCGGCGGGCCTCGCGCTGCGCTGCGCGGGGCTGCCGGAGCTGCTCGTGCCCGCCGACGCCGACGCGGGGCCGCGCGAGGTGACGGTGTGGAACGACCGCATGCACGCGACCGACGCCGGCGAGCCGGCGGCGCAGTGGCTCGCGCGCGTGCTCGGCGAGCCGGCGCGGCTGGTGCGCCGCGGGCCGGCGACGGAGCGCTTCGCGACGCGCGACTGGGTCGGGCCCGTGGACGTGCCGGTGAGCTTCGCCGACGCCTTCCCGCTGCTCGTCTGCAGCCTGAGCTCGCTCGAGGAGCTCAACGCGCGCCTGCCGGCGCCCGTGCCGATGAACCGGTTCCGGCCCAATCTCGTGATCGCGGGGCTCGCGCCCTTCGCCGAGGACGGGATCCGCGAGCTCGAGGTCGGCGCGCTGCGGCTGCGGCTCGTCAAGCCGTGCACGCGCTGCACGGTGCCGGCGGTCGACCAGGACAGCGGCGCGCCGTCCACCGACCCGGCGCCGGCCCTCAAGGCCTTCCGCTTCGACCCGGCGCTGCGCGGCGTGACCTTCGGCGTCAACGCCGTGGCCGAGGCGGCGTCCGGCGCCGTGCTCGAGGTCGGCGCGCCGGTGCGGGTCGCGGCCTGAGCTAGGGCGCCTGGCCGACCTCCGAGTATGCGATGACCTCCGTCTCGGCCTCGGCGCGCCGCACCCACGGCTCGATGGTCGGGTCCGCGAGCGCGGTGGCGAGGTAGGCGCGCGCCTCGGCGCCGAGCCCGTCGCTGCCGTAGGTCTGGAAGCGGAACGCCACCGGCAGGAACATCGCGTCGGCGGCGCTGTAGCCGCCGAACAGCCACGGCCCGCCGCCCGCGTAGCGGCGCCGGCAGTCGCTCCACAGCGCGTCGATGCGCGCCACCGCCGCGGCCCGCGCCGCCGTCATCGGCACGCGGCGCCCCCGCGCGCGGATGTTCATCGGGCACTCGGCGCGCAGCGCCGCGAACCCGGCGTGCATCTCGGCGGCGACCGCGCGCGCGTGTGCGCGCGCGCCGCGCTCGGCGGGCCAGCCGCGCCCGCCGGCGAGCTCGCTCGCGTACTCGAGGATGGCGAGCGATTCCCAGATCGTGAGCGCGCCGTCGCGCAGTACCGGCACCCGCCCGGCCGGCGAGTGCTGCGCGACCTCGGCGGCGAACTGCGGCGTGTCGAGCGTGAGGCGCACGACCTCGAACGGCAGCCCGAGGTGGGTCAGCAGCGCCCACGGCCGCAGCGACCAGGAGCTGTAGTTGTAGTTGCCGATGACGAGCGTGAGCATCGCCGCACCTCCTAGCGTCGGCCGAGGAACCTGAGCGTCGCGTCGCAGAAATCGGTGAACAGGCCGTCGACACCGGCGCCGTCGAACAGCGCGCGCTGCACGGCGTCGGCGTCCCGGGCGTGCTCCGGCAGCTGGTCGAGCCTGAGCGTGTACGGGTGGACCGCGAGCCCGGCGGCGTGCGCGTCCGCCACGAGGCTCGTGAACTGCGGCGCCGCGCCCGCTGCCGGCCAGCGCACGACGTGCGGGATCCATGGGCCGATGGCGTCGGCGAACGCCGCGATGCGCCTGAGGCCCGCCGCGGTGCGCAGGTCGTCGTAGTCGGTGTCGGACTCGTTCCAGTCGTTCTCGCCGATCAGCTGTACGAGCTTCAGGTCGCAGCCGAGCTCGAAGCGGATGCGGGCGAGCTCGCCGGCGTCGAAGCACTGCAGGTAGGCGCCGTCGTCGCGGCCGCGGTAGCCGAACTGCGCGAGCGTGCGCACCACGAGCGGGCTCGGGTCAAGGCCGGCGGCGCGGTGGAACGCCGGACTCTTGACCTCGGTATAGACGCCGGCGCGCCGGCCGGTGGAAGCGTTGAGGCCGCGCACGAAGGCGAGCTCGTCGGCGAGCGTCTGGATGCGCAGCGGCAGGCGCTCGGCAAAGCGGCCCGGGTAGGCGAGCGCCCCGCCGGCGGCGATGCGCTCGCGCACCGCGAGCGTGGACAGCTCGCGGTAGTCGAAGTCGATCACGTACCAGTGGCCATCGGCGCGCCGACGCGCCGGGAAGCGCTCCGCGACGTCGGTGACCTCCTCGAGCACCAGGTCGTGGAACACGACCGGGACGCCGTCGCGCGTCAGCACGACGTCCTGCTCCAGGAAGTCGGCGCCGAGCGCGTGCGCATAGGCCTTCGCCACCAGCGTGTGCTCGGGGAGGTAGCCCGACGCACCGCGGTGCGCGATCACGATCGGCGGCCCGGAGGGCCGCGGACGGGACGGTGACGTGCTCATGCCGGGACGGCGATAATGCCCGAATGCCGGACCGCGTGCGCGCCGTATCGCTCGACCTCGACAACACGCTGTGGGACACGCCGCCGGTGCTGGTGCGCGCCGAGGCGGTGCTCTCGGCCTGGCTCGCGCGGCACGCGCCGGCGATGGCCGCGCGCTTCGACGCCGGCGCGCTCGCCGCGCTGCGCGCCGCGGTCGCCGCCGAGAGCCCGGAGCGCGCCCACGACCTGAGCTACCTGCGTACCGAGGCGCTCCGGCGCGCGGCGCGCGCCTGCGGCTACCCGGAGGCGGTTGCCGAGCGCGCCTTCGGCGTGTTCCTCGGCGCGCGCAACGAGGTGGTGCCCTACGCCGAGGTGCCGGCCGCGCTCGCGCGGCTCGCGGCGCGCGTGCCGCTGTACGCGCTGTCCAACGGCAACGCCTGCGTCTGGCGCGCCGGGCTCGGGCGCCATTTCCACGCCGCGATCGACGCCGCGACCGCCGGCGCCGCCAAGCCCGACCCGCGCAGCTTCGCGCACCTGGTCGCGGTCGCCGGGCTCGCGCCCGGCGCGATCCTGCACGTCGGCGATGACCCGGTGGCGGACGTGGCCGGGGCGCGCGCCGCGGGGCTGCAGACGGTGTGGATCAACCGCACGGCGGCACCCTGGCCGGACGGGCTGGCGCGCGCGGACGTCGAGGTCGCGGACCTGGTGGAACTGGAGCGCGCCGTCGGCGCGTGGCTCGGCTGACCGCGGCGACGCCGCTCAGGCGCGCAGGTCGAGCAGCGTGCCGAGCATCTGGTCGCCGGCCTGGAACAGGCGCGCCGCGGCCGCCACCTGAGTGCGCGCCGCGAGCGCGGCGGTGGTGTTGCCGGCGTC
>JAFEDP010000166.1 GCA_018241545.1 Pseudomonadota bacterium | reverse complement strand
ACACCTCGCTGCCGGACTGGGCCCAGTCGCTCGGCATGGTCTTCTCGCTGATGCTGATCGCGCCGTCCTGGGGCGGCATGATCAACGGCATCATGACCCTGTCGGGCGCGTGGCATAAGCTGCGCACCGACCCGATCCTGAAGTTCCTCATCGTGTCGCTGTCGTTCTACGGCATGTCGACCTTCGAGGGACCGATGATGTCGATCAAGACCGTCAACGCGCTCTCGCACTACACCGACTGGACGATCGGGCACGTGCACTCCGGCGCGCTCGGCTGGGTCGCGATGGTCACGGTCGGCGCGATGTACGTGCTGATCCCGCGGCTGTGGGGACGCACCGAGATGTACTCGACGCGCCTCATCGACATCCACTTCTGGACCACGACGATCGGCATCGTGCTGTACGTCGCCTCGATGTGGATCGCGGGCGTCATGCAGGGCCTGATGTGGCGCGCCACCAACCCGGACGGCACGCTGACCTACACGTTCGTCGAGTCGCTGAAGTTCACGTACCCGTTCTACGCGGTGCGTCTCGTGGGCGGCGCCCTGGTGTTCAGCGGCATGCTGCTGATGGCCTACAACGTCTGGAAGACGGTCACCGCCGGCAACGCCACCACCGCCGACCAGCCGGTGCTGCAGCCGGCGCACGGCTGAGCGCGTCACCGAACACTGAACGGAAGCGAACCCATGAATCACGAAAAGATCGAAAAGAACGTCGGTCTGCTCGGCGTGCTGACGGCCCTCGTCATCAGCGTCGGCGGGCTCGTCGAGATCGTGCCGCTGTACTTCACCGGCATGGTGACCGACCCGGCACCGGGGGTGAAGCCGTACACGGCGCTGCAGCTGGAGGGCCGCGACATCTACCAGCGCGAGGGCTGCTACCTGTGCCACTCGCAGATGATCCGCCCGCTGCGCGCCGAGACCGAGCGCTACGGCCACTACTCGCTGGCCGGCGAGTCGGTGTACGACCACCCGTTCCAGTTCGGCTCCAAGCGCACGGGTCCGGACCTGGCGCGGGTCGGCGGGCGCTACTCCGACGAGTGGCACCGCGCGCACCTCAACAACCCGCGCGACGTGGTGCCCGAGTCGAACATGCCGGGCTTCCCGTGGCTCGCGACCAACAAGGTCGATCCGAGCGGCACGGCCGCCAAGATGCGCGCGCTCAGGATGGTGGGCGTGCCGTACACGGACGCCGAGATCGCCGGCGCGGCCGCCGAAGTCGAGGGCAAGACCGAGCAGGACGCGCTGATCGCCTACCTGCAGGGCCTCGGCCTCGCCTCCAAGACGTGGAAGAACTGACATGAGCCAGGTCATCTACGGCTGGGTCGCCGGGATCTCGACCCTGTTCTCGATGCTGGCCTTCATCGGCGTGGTCGCCTGGAGCTACAGCCGGCGCCGGCATGCCGATTACGCCGCGGCGGCGCAGATGCCGCTCGAAGAAGACGTCGACGTGACGCGGGGAGCGCAGCCATGAGCGGGTTCTGGAACTGGTGGATCATCGTCCTCGTCGCCGGCAACATCGCCGGCGCGCTGTGGCTGCTGCTGTCGACGACGCGGGCGAAGCCGGGCGACCAGAAGGCCGGGGCGGACACGACCGGGCACGTCTGGGACGGCGACCTCAGGGAGTACAACAACCCGCTGCCGCGCTGGTGGCTGTGGCTGTTCTACATCACCGTCGCGATCGCGGTCCTGTACCTCGTGCTGTATCCCGGATTCGGCAACTTCGCCGGCACGCTGGGCTGGAGCCAGACGAGCCAGTGGAAGGCCCAGAGCGACGACGCCAACGCCCTCGCCGCGCGCGAGCTCGGCAAGTACGCCGGCAAGTCGGTCGAGGAGCTGGCGAAGGACCCGGGCGCGATCAAGGTCGCCAAGAACCTGTTCGCGAACAACTGCGCGATGTGCCACGGGTCGGACGCCCGCGGCGCGAAGGGCTTCCCGAACCTGACCTCGCCGAACCTGAGCTGGGGCCGCACGCCCGAGGCGATCGTCGCCACGATCGGCGGCGGGCGCGACGGCGTGATGCCGGCCTGGGGCGCGGTGCTCGGGGCGGACGGCGTCGAGTCGGTCGCGAACTACGTGATGACGCTCTCCGGCCGCGCGGCGCCGCAGCCGGCGCTGACGACTGCCGGCAAGGAGAAGTTCGAGACCGTGTGCGCCGCCTGCCACGGGCCGGACGGCAAGGGCAACCCGCTGCTCGGCGCGCCGAACCTGACCGACGAGTACTGGATCTACGGCGGGTCGCTCGACACCATTAAGGAAACGGTCACGAACGGGCGCACCAACAAGATGCCGGCGCACCTGGAGCTGCTCGGCGAACTGAAGGTTAAGTTGCTGGCCGGGTATATTTACAGCCTGGCGCCCCCGCCCCCGGCGCCGGCGACCGCGCCGGCGGAGCCGGCCGCGGCTGCGCCGAGCTCAGGCACCTGAGCGGGCGAGGTCCGATGGCGGTGGATGAGCGCGATGCGAGCCACGGGGGGGAGGACTCCCCCCCGGTGACGGCCTGGAGCCGCACGCGCAGGGACGTCGCGATCGTCCTGTGGCCCTCGTTCCTGGCCGCCGCGGTGGAGACGATGTTCTTCTTCGCGGTGTTCGACCCCGTGGACATCGGCGAGGGCACCGCCCTCGCCGAGGTGGTCGCCAACCACAATGCCGGCTACGCGCTGGGGTTCTTCTTCTTCTGGGCCTTCACGACGCTCGCCGGCGCGCTGAGCCTGTACCTGATCCGTACCGAAGCCGAGGTGCGCCGCTCCGGCGGCGCCTCCAAGCCGTGAACAGCATCGCCCCCCGCAAGACCGGCGGCGCCGCGACGCCTCCGGACGAGCCGAACTCGTTCTACGCCAAGCACCTCAAGATCTACCCGCGCGAGGTGGACGGCCGCTTCGACCGGCTGCGCCGCGCGGCCGTGTTCGCGCTGCTCGGCCTCTTCTACGTGGTGCCGTGGCTGCGCTGGGACGGCCGCCAGGCGGTGCTGTTCGACCTGCCGGCGCGCAAGTTCTACATCCTCGGCCTCACGCTGTGGCCGCAGGACTTCATCTTCCTGACCTGGATCCTGGTGCTGCTCGGGCTGTCGCTCTTCTTCTTCACGGCGCTGGCCGGGCGGCTGTGGTGCGGCTTCGCCTGCCCGCAGACGGTCTGGACCGAGGTGTTCGTCTGGATCGAGCGCGCCGTCGAGGGCGACCGCGCGCGGCGCATGAAGCTCGACCGCGCGCCGTGGAGCGCCGCCAAGGTCGCGCGCAAGGGGCTCAAGCAGGCCCTGTGGATCGTGTTCTCGCTGTGGACCGGCCTGTCGTTCGTCGGCTTCTTCGTGCCGATCACGACGCTGGTGCACGACCTCGCGACGCTGGCGGCGGGCGGCTGGGCGCTGTTCTGGACGCTGTTCTACGGCGCCGCCACCTACTTCAACGCCGGCTTCCTGCGCGAGCAGGTGTGCAAGTACATGTGCCCGTACGCGCGCTTCCAGAGCGCGATGTTCGACCGCGACACCCTGATCGTCACCTACGACACCGGCCGCGGCGAGCCGCGCGGCGCGCGCGCGCGCAGCGTCGACCCCAAGAGCCGGGGCCTCGGCGACTGCGTCGATTGCACGATGTGCGTGCAGGTCTGCCCGACCGGCATCGACATCCGCCACGGCCTGCAGTACGAGTGCATCACCTGCGCCGCCTGCATCGACGCCTGCGACGAGGTCATGGACAAGGTCGGCTACGCGCGCGGCCTGATCCGCTTCACGACGCAGAACGCGCTCGACGGCCAGCCGACCCGCGTCATGCGGCCGCGCACCTACGTGTACGCGACGCTGCTCGGCCTGATCCTGGTCGCGGGCGTCGCCGGGCTGCTCGCCCGCAAGACCGTGGCGCTCGACGTGATCCGCGACCGCAACGCCCTCTACCAGGAGACGGCGGCCGGCGAGATCGAGAACGTCTACAACCTCAAGATCCTCAACAAGGACAACGCCGCGCACACCTACCGCCTCGCGGTCGAGGGCCTGGAGGGGGCGCGCCTCGTCGGCAACCGCAGCCTCTGGCACGTCGACGCCGGCGAGGTCTACTCGGTGCCGCTGCGCGTCGCCGTGCCGGGCGGCAGCGTGCGCGGCGGCCACGACGTGCGCTTCGTGCTGACCGACAATGACGGCACCAGCGGCCGCGTGGTCGAGAAGGCCCGCTTCATCGCCCCGCCCTGAGCGCCGGAGCCCCGCCATGACCGATGTGACCCGCGCCCCGCACGCCGAGCGCCGACCCTGGCACCGCGAGCCGATGCTGTGGCTCGTCATCGCCATCCCGGCGTTGACCGTGGTCGCCGGCCTGACGACCGTCGTGATCGCGCACCGCCACAGCGATACCGTGGTCGCCGACGAGTTCCGCAAGGAGGGCCTCGCGATCAACCGCGACCCGACCCGCGACCAGGCGGCGCGCCGCCTCGGCGTCAGCGCCACGCTGACGGCCTCCGCCGGCACGCTCAGCGTCGCCCTCGAGCGCGGCACGGCGCCGGCGCCGGGCGAGCTGCTCGTGATCCTGTCGCACGCCACGCGCGCCGAGCGCGACCAGCTGGTGGCGCTGCACCCGGGTGCCGACGGCCGCTACGCGGCGCCGCTCGCGCCGCTCGCGCGCGGCCACTGGTACCTCGAGGTGTCGCCGCCCGACCGCAGCTGGCGCCTCACCGGCGAGTTCGTCGACGACCCGGGCACGCTCGCGCTCAGGCCGGGACCGGGGCCGTGACGGCGCCGGCGGACGCCGGCTGCTTCCACTGCGGCGAGCCGCTCCCGGACGAGCCGCGGCTCGCCGTGCTGATCGAGGGTGGCGAGCGGCGTGTCTGCTGCCTCGGCTGCCGGGCCGCGGCGGAGCTGATCCGGGACGCCGGCCTCGGCGACTACTACCGCTTCCGCACCGCCCTGCCGCCGCGCCCCGAGGCGCGCACCGACGACGTCTGGGCCACCTACGACCGTCCCGAGGTGCAGGCGCCGCTGTGCGCGAGCGAGGGCGAGCTGCGCGTCGTCAACCTGCTGATCGAGGGGCTGCGCTGCGCGGCGTGCAGCTGGCTGATCGGCGAGGCGCTCGGGCGCGTGCCCGGCATCGCCCGCGCCAGCGTCAACCCGGCGACCGCGCGCGCGCAGGTCGCATTCGACCCGGCCCGCGCGGGGCTGGCGGCGGTGCTGCGCGCGATCGCCGCGCTCGGCTACCGGCCGCACGTGCTCGGCGCCGCCGACACGCTCGAGGTCGCGACCCGCGAGCGGCGCACGGCGCTCAAGCGCCTCGCGGTCGCAGGCTTCGGCATGATGCAGGTGATGATGATCGCGACCGCGCTCTACATCGGCGCGATCGACGGCATGGACCCGGTGATCCGCGAGTACCTGCGCGTCATCAGCCTCATCGTCACGGCACCGGTGCTGGTCTACGCCGGCCGGCCGTTCTTCGCCGGCGCCTGGGCGTCGCTGCGCGCGCGCCACGTGGGCATGGACGTGCCGGTGTCGATCGGCATCGGCCTCGCCTTCGCCGCCAGCGCCTGGAACACGCTGCGCCACGCGGGCGACGTCTATTTCGACTCGGTGGTGATGTTCATCTTCCTGCTGCTGCTCGGCCGCTACGTCGAGATGCTGGCGCGCCACCGCGCCGGATCCACGGCCGAGGCGCTGCTGCGCCTCGTGCCGGCGACCGCGCTCAGGCTGCGCGGCACCGCGACCGAGCGCGTGCCGGTCGCGACGCTCGCCGCCGGCGAGCGCGTCACGGTGCCGGTCGGCGAGTGCTTCCCGGCCGACGGCGTGGTCGCCGCCGGGGCCACCGAGGCCGACGAGGCGCTCTTGACCGGCGAGTCGGCGCCGGTGCCGAAGCCGGCCGGCGCGCGCGTGATCGCCGGCTCGCTCAACTGCGCGGCGCCCGTCGAGGTGGAGCTGACGGCGGTCGGCCAGTCGACGGTGCTGGCCGGCATCGTGCGGCTGCTCGAGCGCGCGCAGACCGAGCGGCCGCGGATCGCGCGCCTCGCCGACCGCGCCGCCGCCTGGTTCGTGACGCGCGTGCTGCTCGGGGCGGCGCTGGTCGCGGCGCTGTGGCTCGTGTTCGACCCGACGCGCGCCTTCGAGGCGACGCTCGCGGTGCTGGTGGTGACCTGCCCGTGCGCGCTGTCGCTCGCGACGCCGACCGCGATCACCGCCGCGACCGCCTCGCTCGCGCGCGCCGGGCTGCTCGTGACCCGCCCGGACGCGCTCGAGGAGCTCGCCCACGCGGACACGGTCGTGTTCGACAAGACCGGCACGCTGACGCTCGGCCGGCCGCGCATCGAGCGCGTCGAGCCGCTCGGACTGCCGCCGGCGGAGGCGCTCGCGCTCGCCGCGGCGCTCGAGCGCGGCTGCGCGCATCCGCTCGCGCAGGCCTTCGAGGCGATCCCGGCCGCGCCGGCGACCGAGGTCGCCGTGTACCCGGGCCGCGGCGTCGAGGGCCGCGTCGGCGACGGCCGCTACCGCATCGGCACGGCGGACTTCGTCGCCGGGCTCGCCGGCC
>JAFEDP010000165.1 GCA_018241545.1 Pseudomonadota bacterium | reverse complement strand
ATACGCGGGCCGCCCACGCGCTCGTCGCGCGCGCCGGCGAGCGCGCCGACGCGCTGGTCGAGGGGCTGTTCCGCGCCTACTTCGAGCAGGCGCGGGACATCGGCGAGGCGGGCGAGCTCGTCGCGATCGCGGCGGCGGCCGGACTCGACGCGGTCGAGGCCAGCGCGTGCCTCGCGGCGCGCGAGGGCTTCGAGGCGATTGCGGCGGCGGAGCGCGACGCGGCGCGCCTCGGGATCGGCGGCGTGCCGTTCTTCGTGTTCGGCGGCCGTTGGGCGGTGTCGGGCGCGCAGGAGGCCGTCACGCTCGGCGCCGCGCTCGATGAGGCGGCCGCGCGCGCCGGCGCGCGCGGCGCCTGAGCGGCGTCAGAGCCGCAGCGTCAGCGTCGCGCCGAAGGTGCGCGGTGCCTCGAGGAACGTGCTGCCCGGGCCGGGGTCGTTGGCCGTGGCGGCGGCGGCCTGCACGGCGCGGTTCTCGAGATTGCGGCACCACAGCGCGACCGAAGCGCGGCCGCCCGCGGCGCGCCAGGTCACCGAGACGTCGGTGCGCACGGTGGCGGCCTGGTGCAGACCCGGCGAGTGCAGGAAGTCGCCCCAGAACGCGTCCTCGTAGCGCGCGCGCACCTGCGCATCGATCTCCGCGCCGCCCTCGAGCGGCAGGCGGTGCGTGAGCGCCGCGTTGACGGTCCAGTCCGGCGCGTTCTGCAGCTGCCAGCCGTCGAAATTGCCGGCCGGGATCTCGAACAGCTCGTTGCGCGCGTGCAGGTAGCCGACCGCGAGCTGCGCGTCGAGGCGGGCGCCGAGCGCGGCACTCAGGTCGAGCTGGTCGCCGCGGATCAGCACGCGCTGCGCATTGGTGAGCCGTAGCGCCCCGGTGCCCGCGTCGAAGGCCTGCACCAGCAGGTCTCGGTAGTGGTACTCGAACACCTCGTTGCCGAGGCGCAGCGCACCGTCGAGCAGCGTCAGCTTGGCGCCGACCGTGGCCGCCAGCAGGTTCGACGGGCGGGTCGTGGCACCGGGGAACGAGTCGAAGGTGCCGGGCTGGAACGCGGTCTGCAGCGTCGCGTAGGCAAGCCCGTGGCTGCCGACGTCGCGCTCGAGGCTGGCCTTCCAGTCGAGGTGGTGCCAGCGCGCATCGTTGGCGAAGGCCGGGTTGGCGACCGCGGCGGGGTCGAGCGAGGCGGTGACGCCGGGCTGGTAGCCGTTGGCGGTGCGGTGGTCGGTGGAGGCCCGGCCGCCGGCGACGAGGCGCCAGCCGCCGGCGACGGGCAGCGTCGCCTGCGCGAAGGCCGACTCGCCCTCGAGGCGGTGGGCGCGCACGTCGCTGGCGTCGAACCACAGGCCGGGGGCGATGCCGATGAAGAGCTGGCCGCTGGTGTCGAGCCGGTAATAGTAGAGGCCGGCGAGCCAGTGCAGTCCGGTGTCGGCGCCGCCGCTCAGGCGCAGCTCGTGCGTCGTCTGGCGGATCGCCTCGCCGAAGTCGGAGGGCTTGGAGCCGATCCAGTAGCCCTGGTGCCAGTCGAGGTCGATCCAGGAGGGCAGGTAGCTGAGGCGCAGCGTGCCGAGCGTCCAGTCGAGCTCCCCGCCCACCAAGAGCGCGCGCCAGCTCTTGGGGAGCCCGTCGATGGCGCCGAGCGGCGCGAGCGCCGCCGGCCGCGTGTCGTCCCAGGGGTCGGCGTGCAGGTACGCCTGGCTGTACGGATCGGTCGCACTGCCCTTGTTGACGAGGTTGGCGGCGGTGCCGCCCTTGTGCTCGTAGAGCGCCCACAGGTACGCGTCGGTCCCGTCCGTCGGCCGCCAGTCGAGGCCGAGCTGCGCCGCCCGGTCCTCCGCCGACTGCGCGCCGCTGCGCTCGTAGCCGGAATGGTGCAGCTCGTTGGCGCCGAGGCGCACGCCCAGCGTGTCGAGTGCCGGCAGGTCCTGCACGTAGGACGCGTGCAGCAGGTCGTAGTTGCCGGCCTCGAGAGTCGCGCGGCCGGCCGGGTCGGTGCCCGGGCGCACGAGCGTCGCGTTCACCGTGCCGCCCAGCGAGCCGCGCCCGTACAACGTCCCCTGCGGGCCGGGCAGCACCTCGAGCTGGGCGGCGTCGAACAGGCTGACCGCCGCGACCTCGCGCGGCACGGAGATGCCGTTGATATTGAAGACCGTCGGCGGCTCGACCATCGGCACGTCGAGGGTGGACCCCACGCCGCGGATGTAGATCTCAGTCGACGCGGATTCCTCCTGGAAGCGCACCGACGGGATGAGCGGTGCGACGTCGCGCACGTCGTGCACGCCCTCGCCACGCAGCTCCTCGGCGCCGATCACCGTGATCGCCGCGGCAGCCTTGTTGAGCGACTGGCTCTCCTTCTGCGCGGTGACGACCACGTCGCCGAGCGTGCTGGCGCCCGCCGGGTCGGCCGCTTCGCCGGCCTCCGTGGCGGCGCCGGCAGCGGTCGCGAGCAGGCTGAGCGCGGCGAGCGCGCCGCAGCGCCGCATGGCCGCGGACCGCGTTCGCGGGTGGGTCGGTGTCATGGACTCCCTCCTGGCGCCGCCGTGGGGGGGAAGCGGCGGACCGACGAGGGCGGGATTCAACGCGAACGCGACGCGTCCCGCAGCGTGGATTACCGCAGGGTCGCGCCACTGCGGCCCGTCGGAGCCGGGAGTACACTCGCGGTCATCTCGAGGGGGACGACCGGCGATGCCGCTGCGCCAGCAGATCCTGATCACGGGTGCGAGCACGGGGCTGGGCCGCGGCATGGCGCTCGAGTTCGCCGCGCGCGGGCGTCACCTCGCGCTGTGCGCCCGGCGCCTCGACCTGCTGGAGTCGTTGCGGCAGGAGATCGGCCGCCGCTTCCCGGGCGTTCGGGTCGCGGTGCGGGCCCTCGACGTCAACGACCACGCGCGCATCCCGGTCGTGTTCGACGAGCTCGCCGCCGAGATCGGCGGCCTCGACCGGATCATCGTCAACGCCGGCGTTGGCCGCGGCGCGCCGGTGGGCACCGGACGCTTCGACGCGAACCTCGCGACCGCCCAGACCAATTTCATCGCGGCGCTGGCGCAGTGCGAGGCGGCCGTGCGGATGTTCCGGGACCGTGGTGCCGGCCACCTCGTCACGATCTGCTCCGTGGCGGCCATCCGCGGACTGCCGCGCTACCAGACGGTCTATGCCGCCACCAAGGCGGGCCTCGCGTCGCTGACCGAGGGCATCCGCGCCGACCTGTGGGACTCGCCGATCCGGGTCAGCGCCATCTTCCCGGGCTACATCGAATCGGAGATCAGCTCCGGCGCGAGCAAGCGCATCTTCCTGGTCGATACCCTAACCGGCTGCCGCGCGCTGGTGCGCGCCATCGAGCGCGAGCCGGCGCGGGCCTTCGTGCCGCCGTGGCCCTGGGCGCCGGTCGCGTTCCTGATGCGCCACGTACCGCTCGGACTGCTCGTGCGGATGATGTGAGGCCTGCGATGCGCGACCTCGGCTGTCCGCGGCTGTCGGAGGACCCCGAGGCCGTGCGCGTGTACAAGGACGAGGTCGTCACGGTCGAGTTCGCGAC
The DNA here is from genome assembly GCA_018241545.1 of Pseudomonadota bacterium. Classification (GTDB taxonomy): domain Bacteria; phylum Pseudomonadota; class Gammaproteobacteria; order Steroidobacterales; family Steroidobacteraceae; genus CAIKZZ01. The sequence goes on along the minus strand of JAFEDP010000165.1, from coordinate 3,042 downwards.
CGCCGCCGGCGACCTGCAGAGCGCGGTGGGCGTCAACCGCTACGCGGCCGGCGACGCCCTGATCACGGGCTCGACCGGCGACCGCTGGTGCGTCTCGCGCGACCGGTTCGATGCCAAGTACCGGCCCGCCGAGGGCCTCGCGCACGGCGCCGCTGGCCGCTACCGCAACGTGCCGGTCGTGATCTACGCCAAGCAGATCCACGAGCCGTTCCGGGTGGCGCGCCGGCCGGGCGGCGACGTGCTGAGCGGCGCCGCCGGTGACTGGGCGGTCGAGTACGCGCCCGGCGACTGCGGGCTCGTCGAGCGCACGCGCTTCGAGCGCGTCTATCGCCGCGCCGGCCCCGGCGCGCCCTAGCGCGTGCCGGCGCCGGCCCGGGCCACGCTGGCGCGTGGCCCGGGACTGCCGATCTCAGTGGCGGTACGTGAAGCCGACGCCGAAGGTGCGCGGCCGGAACGTGAACTGGCGCTGCAGCCGGCTGTCGCCGGTGCCCGGGTCGATGCTCCAGTTGTAGTTCGTGACCGTGTGCGAGTCGGTCAGGTTGTCGACGAAGGCCTGCAGCTGCAGCCCGCCGAAGTTGAGGCCGGCCCGCAGCGTCACGAAGTTCGTCGGGTCGAGCGTGTAGTTGGCGGGGTCGTACTGCGAGGTCGCCGGGTCCTGCGCGGCGCCGAACCAGCTCGCCCGGCCGTTGTACTGGTAGTCGGCGCGCACGAAGCCGTCGTGGTCGGCGATCGCGTAGCGCACCTCGAGGCCCACCGAGGCCGTGAAGGTCGAGTTCGGCTGACCGCTCTGGCCGACCACCCCGTCGCCCTTGAGCACCAGCGGCAGGATCGTGGGATCGGGCGAGATGCGCGAGTCCTTGGTGTAGCGCGCGTCGGTGTAGCCGAGCGCGACCTCGGCGGTCACCCAGCGGCCGAGCGCCATGTCGGCCTGCACGTCGGCGCCCTTGGCCTCGGCCTGACCGAGGTTGGTGATGAACGAGATCTGGCAGATCGGCGGGATGACGGTCTGCTGGATGTTGTTCCACTTGATGTAGTAGATGCTGCTCGCCAGCTTGAGGCGGTTGTCGAAGTTGTTCTTCGCGCCGACCTCGTAGCTCTGCACCGTGTCGGAGTCGAAGGTCTTCGGGAAGCCGTTCTGCAGGCCCATGTTGACCGCGTCCTGCGCGCAGGCGGCCATCGGGATCGGGTTGTTGCCGCCGCCCGGCCGGAAGCCCTTCGCGTAGGTCGCGTAGAAGAGGTTGTTCGGGTCCATCTGGAACTGGACGCCGACCTTCGGCGTGAACGAGTTCTCCGACTTGTCGCCGTGGCCGTACTGCGGGTCGGCGTAGAGCTGCGCGCCGGCCGTGTAGGTGTCGAAGTCGTACTTCATCCGCGACAGGCGCACGCCGGCGGTCGCCTTCCACTGGTCGGTGAAGTTGTAGGTGCCTTCGCCGAACCAGGCGTACTGCGTGTCCTTGGCGCGCGTGCTCAGGATGTAGGAGTCGCCGTTCGCCAGCAGCGAGCCGGGCGTCAGCGGCTGCGAGCACGATCCGTCAGCCGCGGTCGGGACCGGACAGTAGCTGAAGAAGTCCGCCACCGTGGTGTCGAAATAGTTCAGGAACGACTCGACCTTGGGATCGTAGATCTGCTCGAGGTAGCTCTGGCGGTTCTCGGTGAAGAACAGCCCGGTCGTCCAGATCAGCTTGGCGTTCGGGTCCGCCGACTGCAGCCGGATCTCCTGGGTGATGTTCTGCTGCGTGTTGCGCACCGAGGCCGGCGCGCGGTAGTCGGCGATCTGCGCCGGCAGGTGGATGCCGTTGCCGTCGAGCACCAGCGAGGAGCCGGACAGGCCGAGCAGCGACTGATAGAAGCCCAGGTTGTAGAGCGTGCCGTCGTAGCCCGTGGTGTTGATGCGGTGGTAGTAGGAGGTGTTCGAGATCAGCTTGGCGCTGCCGAAGTCGCCCTCGATCTTGAGCGCCGGCAGGTAGAAGCGGTCGGGGGCCGAGCGCTGCGTCGGGTTGCCGCTGACGAAGTGGTGGCTCGACGGATCCGAGTACAGCGGCCAGTAGTTCTCGACGTCGTTGCGGTAGCGGTCCTGGAACAGGATGCTCGGCGTCAGCGACCAGCGCTCGCTCGGCGCCCAGATGGCGGCGAGGCGCATCATCACGGTCTCGTCCCAGTTGGCGCGTTTGTCGACGACGCTGGCCGGCGGGTTGGCGGCGGTCGGGTCGACGCGGTCGATCCAGCCGCCGTCCTTGCGATACCACACGGAGGCGCGCACGCCGAGCGTGCCGTCGATGACCGGCGTGCCGCCGGCGACGCCGATCTCGTAGCTCGGGTCCCCGCCCTGCGTGAAGTCGACCTCGCCGCGGCTGTAGACGCTGGTCTTGGTCAGGCTCGGCTGGGTCGTGATGTAGCGGACCGTGCCGCCCTCGGAGCCGGCGCCGAACAGCGTGCCCTGCGGGCCGCGCAGCACCTCGACGCGGTCGATGTCGAAGGACTTCGGCAGCGCCTCGTCCGGGTTGAACGCGAGCGCGCGCATCTGGATCGGCGTGTCGTCGATGTAGATGCCGGTGGTGCCGGCGCCGCCGGAGGAGGAGATGCCGCGGATCGAGATGTTGTTGGTGCCGGAGTTGTCGATGCTGACGCCCGGCGTGAAGCGCGCCACGTCCTGGAAGTCCTTGACGCCGCGGACGTCCAGGTTCTCCTGGGTCAGCGCGGTGACGCTCAGCGGGACCTTGCTCAGGCTCTCCTCGTGGCGGGTGGCCGTGACCACGATCTCCTGCAGTCCGCCGGACTCGGTCGCGTCGGCCGCCAGGGCCGACGCCGAGCCGCCCGCCAGGGCGGCCGCGATGGCGCCGGCGAGGGCCGGGCGCAGGGCCCGGCCCAGTGACAGACGCGGAGCGTGCAACGGTCTTGCCATGATGTTCCCCATGTGTGTGCGACGAATACGGATGGCGCGACGCCGCGCGGCGGTGGCAGGCATCGGGCGTGTGATCTCACGATAGCTGTGTCGCGGATCGAACGCAATTTGCCGGCCGTGCCGCGATCGGCGTTGGTTCC
>JAFEDP010000164.1 GCA_018241545.1 Pseudomonadota bacterium | reverse complement strand
CCGTTCGCTATCGGCCGCTACGAGGTCACGGTGGCGGAGTTCCGCGCATTCGCGACCGCCACCCAGTACCAGCCGGCCGGGGACTGCCGCATCGCGAGCGACGGCGCCTGGATCCGCCTGCCGGATCGCGGCTGGTCGAACCCGGGATTCCCGGAGCCGCAGGCGGACAACCAGCCGGTCGTCTGCGTCAGCTGGGACGACGCCAAGGCGTACGTGGACTGGCTCGCCAAGAGCACCGGCAAGGCCTACCGGCTGCCGTCGGAGACGGAGTGGGAATACGCCGCGCGCGGCGGCACGACCACGCCGCGCTACTTCGGCGACCGCGACTCGGACGAGGACTCGGTGCTGTCGGTCGCCTGCGACTACGCCAACGTCTACGACGCCTCGGCGGTGACCGAGCTGCCGTTCCCGTACCCGAGCGCGCGCTGCAGCGACGGCCACACCTACACGGCGCCGGTCGGCAGCTTCAAGCCCAACGCCTTCGACCTGTACGACATGATCGGCAATGCGCGCGAGTGGCTGCGCGACTGCTACACCACGAGCTACGTCGGCCGGCCGGCTGACGGGCGCGCCTGGGAGTGGGCCGGCGGCTGCGAGCAGCGCGGCGTGCGCGGGGGCTCGTGGGCGACGCGGCCGGCGGAGAGCCGCGCCGCGGCGCGCGGCGCCGAGCCGCAGGGCCTGCGCCAGTCCGACCTCGGCTTTCGGGTGGTGCGCGAGCTCTGAGGCGCCTCAGCGCACCGCGTCCGCCACCGCCGCGAAGAAGGCGTAGGTCTCGGCTTCCTTCTTGTCGTCCCACGGGTGCAGCCAGCTCGAGAGCTTGACCACCACGAGCTTCTCGACCGGATCGACCAGGATGAACTGCCCGTGGATGCCCTCGGCCGCGAAGCGGCCGTTGGCGCCGGGCAGCAGCCACCACTGGTAGCCATAGCCGAGCGGATAGCCGGGCTCGAGCTTGCCGAATTCGACGTACGGATCGGCCGGGCGCGTCGCCGCCTCCGCCCACCCGGCCGGCAGCAGTGCCTGCCCGTTCCACTGCCCGCGGTTCGCGAACAGCAGCCCGAAGCGGCCGTAGTCGCGCAGCCGCACCTGCAGGCCGCCGCCCGCCATCTCGCGCCCGGCCGAGCCGGGCTGGTCGATGATCCAGCGCGCCGGGGCCTCGGCGCCGAGCGGCTTCCACAGGCGTTCCGACAGGTAGCTCGACAGCGACCGGCCGGTCACGCGCGCGACCAGCGCGCCGAGGATCTCGGTGTTGGCGGTCGCGTAGTAGAACTTGGTGCCGGGCGGGTAGGCGGGCTTGTACGCGCGCGCGTAGTCGTAGAGGCCGCCATGGCTCTTGGTGATGATCGCGGCGAAGCCGGCGATGTCCGAGTCCTTGTTCTCGTATTCCTCGGTGAAGCTGGTGCCGGTCGCCATCTGCAGCACCTGCTTGATCGTCGCCGCCTCGTAGGCCGAGCCCTTGAGCTCGGGCAGGTAGCGCATGATCGGGTCGTCGACGCTCTTGATCCGGCCCTCGCCGAGCGCGAGCCCGACCAGCGTCGAGACGAAGGACTTGCCCATCGAGAACGACATGAACAGGTCCTGCGAGTCGGCGCCCTGGTAGTAGCCCTCGTACAGGATCCGGTCGCCCTTCAGGATCAGGAGACCGGTGGTCTCGGTGCGCGTGACGAAGTCGGCGATCGTGTAGCTCGCGTCGTCGAAGCGGTAGCGCACGTCGAAGGGCTCGGCGGCGGGCGTCAGCGCGAACACCGCCGGGCCGGCAGCCACGCGCCGCGTCGGCAGCACCTCCTCGAGGTTGCGGAACGTCACCGCCGGGTGCTCGGTCAGGAACAGGTCGGCACTGCCCGGCACGCCGTCGCCGGCGTCGAAGTGCGGCGCGGCGAGGAGCTCCTTGGCGGTGAGCCGCTGGCCGGCGGCGCTCGCGCCGGCCGCGGCCAGCGCGAGCGCGCCGCCGAGCAGCAGGGTCGTTGTCAGTGAACGCATGGTCGTACTCGGATGCCGGGTGCGGGCCCCGTCAGAACTTCTGGCCGAAGCTGATGCCGACGAGGCGCGGGCGGATCGGGATCACGTTGATCAGGTTGCAGGTGCTCGGCGCGCAGCTCGCGTAGCGGATCGACTCGCCGCGCTTGTCGGTGAGGTTCTCGATGAAGAAGTCGAACGTCCAGTTGTCCTTGGCGACGCCGGTCGTGAAGTCGAAGGTCGCGTACGCGGGCTGCATGCCGAGCACCTGGTTGTCGGAACTCCTGAGCGACGGCACGACGTCGGTCTGGTAGACCGCGGCGAGCTGGGCGTGGCCGTCGTAGCTGCCGGACGTCCACGTGTAGCGCCCGATCAGGTTGCCCTTGAACTTCGACGACACCGGCAGGCGCGACCCGGCCGGCGCCAGGATGTTCGTCGGATCACCGCAGTGCGACTGGTCGGAGAACGCGTTGCAGGCGTCGTCGTCGAGCTTGGCCTGCAGCCAGGTCGCCGAGCCCGACAGCGTGAAGGCGCCCGTCACGCGCCACTGCACCTCGGACTCGACGCCCTTGATCGTCGAGCGCCCGGCGTTGACGATCTCGGTGATGCCGTTCTGCCCGGCGATGCCGAACTGCGCGTCCTTCCACTTCTCGTAGAAGAGCGCGCCGTTGAAGCGCAGCCGGTGGTCGAGCCACGTGGTCTTCCATCCAATCTCGAAGTTCGTCAGGTAGTCGGGCGTATACGGCGGGCGCGACGCCACGCGATTGACGCCGCCCGGCCGGTAGCCGGTCGACCAGGTGCCGTACAGCATCCGGTCGTCGTCGATCTTGTAGGTCAGGTTGACGCGTCCGGTCTCGCTCGACTTCGCGGCGCGGTAGTTGATGTTGTCGCAGGGCCGCACCGGGTTCGTCGTCACGATCGGCGTGAAGCACTGCGTCTCGCCGCTCACCGCGTAGCCGCTCTGGCTGTTGTAGCCGAAGAAGCCGTAGACCGTGTTGTCGTAGTGGAACGCGCGGATGCCGCCGGTCAGCGTCAGGGCCTTGGTGAGGTCGAACGACAGGTCGGTGAACAGCGCCGAGTCGCGGTCGGTGCGGATCTGCGAGTTGAGGTACAGCACCCCCGGCTCGCCGTCGATCGAGGCGGCATTGCCGCTCTCGAACAGTGCGGGCGTGTAGGTCGCGAGGTTCTGCACGCGGTACTCGTCGCGCGTCACGTTGACCTGGCGCTCCATGAACGCGCCGGCGACGAAGCGCAGGCGCCACTCCTTGGGCGAGCTGATCCGCAGCTCGTGCGACGATTTGGTGAAGTCGTTGCGGCTGACCGTGATCTGCGCCGGGTTGATCAGGTTGCCGGCGTTGTCGTGGAAGTAGTTGCCGTAGCTGTAGAGCGCGTCGTAGAAAAACGAGTAGTCGGAGTAGTCGGCGACCGAGCTGATCGTGCGCTTCAGGTAGCCGCCCGCGTACAGCAGGTCGAGCGCGCCGATCTTGCCCTGCACCGTCAGCGTGCCGAGCGACCAGTTGTCGTCGTTGGTCTCGGCCGCATAGCGCGAGGTGTTGAGGTCGCCCGAGCCGCCGAGTGTCACGTTGCCGGCGCTGCCGTCGGCCACCTGCACCGGGAACGGCGTGTAGCCGAACTGGCCGTTGGCGGTCTGGTGCTGGGTCATGAACCCCGGCGTCACCGTCCAGTTGTCGCTGACGATGATCTTCATCGCCCCGCGCGCGCCGGCGGTGCTCACCCAGTTCGTGTTCTTCTCGACGAACTGCGAGTTATCGCGGGGCACCCCCGAGCTCGGATAGATCATCCCCGGCGGACCGGGCACGTTGTTGATGTAGCCGCCGTCGTGCTCGCCCCAGCCGACCAGACGCACCGCGACGCGGTCCGACAGCGGCACGTTGACGAAGCCCTCGATCTTGCCGCCCGGGTCGCCCTTGGTGAAGGTGTTGGCGGTCACGTCGTAGCCGCCCGAGACCTTGGAGGTGTCGGGCTGGTTGGTGATGATGCGCAGCGTGCCGGCCATCGAGCTCGCGCCGAACAGCGTGCCCTGCGGCCCCGACAGCGCCTCGACACGCGCGATGTCGTAGATGTGGACGTCGAGGTTGTTGGCGATCGTCGTGACCGGCATCTCGTCGACGTACACGCCGACGAGCGGCTGCGAGCCGACGTGCAGGCCGTCGCCGCCGTTGGTGACGCCGCGCACGTAGAGTTGCGCGTAGCCCGGGCCGTAGCTCTGCACCGACAGGCTCGGCAGGTACTTGGCGTAGTCGTCGAAGCTCGAGACCTTGAGGTCCTCGAGCTTCTTGCTATCGAAGGCCTGGATGCTGATCGGCACCGACTGCAGATTCTCGGCGCGCTTCTGCGCCGTGACCACGACCTCATCGAGCATGCCGCCGGCGGCACCGGTCGGGGCCTGCTGGGCGCGCGCCGGCGCGGCGGCGGCGGCGAGGATCGCGGAGGTGACGACGAACAGCGGCCGGGCCGCGAGGGTCTGCGGGCGGCGACGTGACTTCTTGCTCAAGGGGATCCCCCGCCGGGCGCAGGCCCGGGTGATTGTTGTTCGTGGAGCCCGGATGTCATCACACCGTGGGCGAATCCCGCAAGAGCGGGCCGCCGCGGCCGGTGCTACAGGCGGATCCGCCGCCACGCCCCGGACCGCCAGCGCAGCCACAGCGAGCTGCCGAGCAGCACGACGTAGACCACCGAGACCGCCCAGCCGCCGAGCGCGCCGTAGCCGAGCTGGGGCAGGAAGTGCACCCACCCCTGCCCGGGGGCGAAGGTCGCCACGTGCGTCAGCGGCACCCACAGCACCCAGGACAGCAGCATCACGATCGCCGCCGGCACGCGCACGTCGCCGGCGCCGCGCAGGCAGAAGCTCGAGCCGAGGTTGAGCCCGTCAAACACCTGGTAGCAGGCGGCGAACCATACGAGCGTGGTGCCCAAGGCGACCACCTGCGCCGCGTGCGGGTCGGCCTGATTGACGAACAGCGGCACCAGCCAGCGCCCGCCGATCGCGAGGCCGATGCTCAGCAGGCCCATGTAGGCGGTGGCGAGGCCGATGATCGCGTTGCCGATGCGCCGCGCCCATTCGAGGTCGCGCGCCCCGATCGACTGGCCGACCAGGGTCGTGCCGGCCATGCCGATGCCGAGGCCCGGCAGGTACGCGAGCGAGGTCAGCATCATCACGATCTGGGTCGCGGCGCCGGCCGTGGCGCTGACGGTCACCAGCATCAGCTGGAAGAGCGCGAGCCCGGCGAGGTCGGCGGTCGTGCCGAAGCCCATCGGCACGCCGACGGTGAACTGGCGCGCGATCGCGGTCCGCCGCCAGGTCAGGTGCGAGCGGTGGTGCCGGCGGGTGCGGTGGCCGAGGAAGTAGGCGAGCCCGATCCCGACCCCGGCGACCTCGGCGGCGACCGTGCCCCAGGCGGATCCGGCGATGCCGAGGCCGAGGTCGAACATGAACAGCTGGTTGAACGGCACGTTGGTCAGCGCCATCACGACCGTGATCACGAGCGTCAGGCGCGCGCGGCCGATGCCGTTGAAGAAGCTGGTCAGCGACCAGACCAGCAGCCCGAGCGGCCCGCCGGCGACCAGCCGCGGCCACCAGTACTCGAGCGCGAGCCGCGTGACCTCGGGGTCGAGGTGCAGCGCCCGCAGCAGCGGCGGGCCGAGGAAGCCGATCGCGACGAATGCCGGCAGCGACAGCAGCGAGGCGTAGAGTCCGGACCAGGCCGCCTGGGCGGCGCGGGCGCGGCGCCCCGCGCCGTGCGCCTGCGCCGCGAAGGTCTGCACTGCCATGCCGACGCCGCCGAGCAGGATGATCGCGCACAGCACCACCCAGTAGATCGCGGCCATGGCCGCGGTCGCGGTGGTCGAGAGGCGGCCGATGAACCAGGTGTCGGTGAGGTTCAGCACCGCCTGCACGGTGCTGTTGGCCATCAACGGCGCCGCCAGCGACCAGATCGCGCGGTAGTCGACGTGGGCGCGGCCGGCCGCGTCGAGCCGCTGGCCCGGGAGTGTCCGGCGCCCGGTCACGGCAGCAGCGCGCGCGTGACGATCGTGACGCCGGGATCCTGCGGGTCGACGTGCAGGTGGAACTTGAGCCGCTGCGCGACCTTCAGCATCTTGCTGTTGATCGTCAGCACCGTGCCCTCGATGCGGTGGTAGCCGAGCTGCCGGCCGAGCCGCACCGCCTCGCGCATCAGGATGGTGCCGAGGCCGCGTCCCTGCCACTCGTCGACGATCGACAGCGCGAACTCGCAGGTGGCGCGCCGCTGCATCGGCACGATCCGCGCGCCGCCGATCAGCACCTCCTCGCCGGCGCGCTCGACGATCGCGACCGTGATGCCGGCGCGGTCGGCGTGCAGCGCCTCGACGACCCGCTGCAGGGTCTCGGCGGTCAGCGTCGGCGTCGGCGTCATGAAGCGCAGGTACTTGCTCTGCTCCGAGAGGCCGCCGAAGTACTCCTGCGCGTGCTTGAGGTCGGCCTCGCGCAGCGGCCGCAGGAACACGCGCGTGCCGTCCGGCAGGCGCGCCGAGCGCGCGTGGTCGCGGATGCGCTGCAGCAGGTTCACGGCGCGCGCGGCGGGTGCGCGCTCGGCCCGCCGGCGCGCCCGGCGGCGACCGCGTGCAGCTCGGCCGCGATCGCGAGCGCGATGCCCTCCGGCGTCACCGCGCCGATGTCGAGGCCGACCGGGCCGCGCAGGCGCGGCGCGAGCGCGGCGGCCGCGGCACC
>JAFEDP010000163.1 GCA_018241545.1 Pseudomonadota bacterium | reverse complement strand
AGCACCTGGCCGATGTTCATGCGGCTCGGCACGCCGAGCGGGTTCAGCACGATGTCGACCGGGGTGCCGTCTTCCATGTACGGCATGTCCTCGACCGGCACGATCGTCGAGATCACGCCCTTGTTGCCGTGCCGGCCGGCCATCTTGTCGCCCGGCTGGATGCGGCGCTTCACCGCGAGGTAGACCTTGACCATCTTGAGCACGCCCGGGGCGAGGTCGTCGCCGGCCGTGATCTTGGCCTTCTTGTCCTCGAAGCGCTTCTCGAAGGCACGCTGCTGCGCCTTCAGGCGCTCCGCAACCTGCTCGAGTTGGCCATTCGCCTCGTCGTCCTGCAGGCGGATCTCGAACCACTGCTCGCGGCCGAGGTCATCGAGGTACTCGGCGGTCACCGCCGAGCCGGCCTTCAGCTTCTTCGGCCCGCCCTCCGCGGTCTTGCCGATCAGCATCTGGCGGACGCGCGAGAACAGGTCGTCCTCGAGGATGCGGCGCTGGTCGTTCAGGTCCTTGCGGACCCGCTCGATCTCGGCCTTCTCGATCGACAGCGCACGCGAGTCCTTCTCGACGCCGTCGCGCGTGAACACGCGCACGTCGATGACCGTCCCGTCCATGCCGGGCGGCACGCGCAGGCTCGTGTCCTTCACGTCGCTGGCCTTCTCGCCGAAGATGGCCCGCAGCAGCTTCTCCTCGGGGGTCAGCTGGGTCTCGCCCTTCGGCGTGACCTTGCCGACCAGGATGTCACCCGACTTGACCTCGGCGCCGATGAAGACGATGCCGGCCTCGTCGAGCTTGGCGAGCGCCGCGTCACCGACGTTCGGGATGTCCGCGGTGATTTCCTCGGGCCCGAGCTTGGTGTCGCGCGCGACGCAGGTCAGTTCCTCGATGTGGATCGTCGTGAAGCGGTCCTCCTGGACCACCCGCTCCGAGATCAGGATCGAGTCCTCGAAGTTGTAGCCGTTCCACGGCATGAACGCCACCAGCATGTTCTGGCCGAGCGCGAGCTCGCCGAGGTCGGTCGACGGGCCGTCCGCCAGCACGTCACCGCGCGTCAGCTGGTCGCCGACCTTCACCAGCGGGCGCTGGTTGATGCAGGTGTTCTGGTTGGAACGCTGGTACTTCGTCAGGTTGTAGATATCGACGCCCGGTTCGCCGGCGCTGGTCTCCTCGTCGTTGACCCGCACCACGATGCGCGAGGCGTCCACCGAGTCGACCGTGCCGCCGCGGCGCGCGACCACGGTCACGCCCGAGTCGATCGCCACCGCGCGCTCCATGCCGGTGCCGACGAGCGGCGTGTCGGCGCGCAGCGTCGGCACCGCCTGGCGCTGCATGTTCGAGCCCATCAGCGCGCGGTTCGCGTCGTCGTGCTCGAGGAACGGGATCAGCGACGCGGCCACCGAGACGATCTGCTTCGGCGACACGTCCATGTAGTCGATGCGGTCACGCGGCATCAGCGTGAACTCGTTCTGGTGCCGGCACGACACCAGCTCGTCGACGAAGCCGCCGGACGCGTCGAGCTCGGCGTTCGCCTGCGCGATCACGTACTGGCTCTCCTCGATCGCCGAGAGGTAGTCGATGCGGTCGCCGACGCGGTTCTTGTCGACCTTGCGGTACGGCGTCTCGAGGAAGCCGTAGTCGTTGGTGCGCGCGTAGACCGACAGCGAGTTGATCAGGCCGATGTTCGGTCCTTCCGGCGTCTCGATCGGGCAGACGCGGCCGTAGTGCGTCGGGTGCACGTCGCGGACCTCGAAGCCCGCACGCTCGCGCGTCAGGCCGCCGGGTCCGAGCGCCGAGACGCGCCGCTTGTGGGTGACCTCGCTGAGCGGGTTGTTCTGGTCCATGAACTGGCTGAGCTGTGAGGAGCCGAAGAACTCCTTGACCGCCGCCGCCACCGGCTTCGCGTTGATCATCTCCTGCGGCATGATCGGCTCGCTCTCGGCGAGCGTCAGGCGCTCCTTGACCGCGCGCTCGACGCGCACGAGGCCGATGCGGAACGCGTTCTCCGCCATCTCGCCGACCGAGCGCACGCGGCGGTTGCCGAGGTGGTCGATGTCGTCGACCACGCCGTTGCCGTTGCGGATGTCGATCAGCGTCTTCAGCACGTCGATGACGTCCGAGGCGGTGCCGTACTCGGCCGCGAGCCGCTTGCCGAACTCGTCGGTGCGGCGTGAGAAGTACAGCCCGTCGAACAGGATGCCCGAGCCGGTCGCGGCATCGCGGCCGACGCGGCGGTTGAACTTCATCCGGCCGACCGGCGACAGGTCGTAGCGCTCCGGGTTGAAGAACAGGTTGTGGAACAGGTTCTCGGCGGCGTCCTTCGTCGGCGGCTCGCCCGGGCGCATCATCCGGTAGATCTCCACCAGCGCCTCGAGGCGCGTGCGGGTCGGGTCGATGCGCAGCGTGTCCGAAACGTACGGGCCGCGGTCGAGGTCGTTGACGTACAGCGTCTTGACCGAGGTGATGCCGGCGTCGACCAGCTTCGCCACCGTGGCGACCGTCAGGATCTCATTGACCTTGGCGAGTACCTCGCCGGTGTCGGTCGAGAACACGTCGTGCGCCAGGATCTTGCCGGCCAGGTACTCGTTCGGCACCGGCAGCTGCTTGACGCCCGCGTCCTCGAGCTGGCGCACGTGGCGCGCGGTGATGCGGCGGCCTTCCTCGACGATGACCTGGTTGCCGATGCGGATCTCGAACGCCGCGGTCTCGCCGCGCAGGCGACTCGGGATCAGCTCGAGCGAGGCACCCTGCTTCGTCAGGAAGAAGGTGTTCTTCTCGAAGAACAGATCGAGCATCTGCTCCTCGTTGTAGCCGAGCGCACGCAGCACGATCGACACCGGCAGCTTGCGGCGGCGGTCGATGCGCGCGAACAGGCAGTCCTTCGGATCGAACTCGAAGTCGAGCCACGAGCCGCGGTACGGAATGATCCGCGCCTGGAACAGCAGCTTGCCCGACGAGTGCGTCTTGCCCTTGTCGTGGTCGAAGAACACGCCCGGGCTGCGGTGCAGCTGCGAGACGATCACGCGCTCGGTGCCGTTCACGATGAACGTGCCGTTGTCGGTCATCAGCGGCAGCTCGCCGAGGTAGACCTCCTGCTCGGCGATGTCGCGCTTGAGCTTGCGCGCGCCCGACGGGTCCTTCTCGTAGACCTTCAGCTGCACCTTGACGCGCAGCGGTGCGGCGTAGGTGAGGCCGCGCATCTGGCATTCCTTGACGTCGAACACCGGCTCGCCGAGCCGGTAGCTCAGGTACTCGAGCGTCGCGTTACCGCTGTAGCTCGAGATCGGGAAGACGCTCTTGAAGGCGGCGTGCAGGCCCACGTCCTCGCGCTTTTCCTCGGCCGCGTCGGCCTGCAGGAACTTGCGATACGAGTCGAGCTGGATCGCGAGCAGGTACGGCACGTCGAGGATGCTCGGACGCTTGCCGAAGTCCTTGCGGATGCGCTTCTTCTCGGTGAACGAATACGCCATGAGCTCACCCTCTGCGGTTCACGCGGTCCAACGGGCCGCGTGTTGCGATGCCGGCCAGTGGCGGCACCGCGCGAAAACTGTTCGACCCGGCCAGCGCCGAAACCCGCCCGTCGCGTTCGCGACGGGCGGGCTCGGGATGCGAGCCGCGGGTCGTGCGGGCATCGAGCGCGGTAGTCACCCCGCGCATGGATGCCTTACTTGACCTCGACCTTCGCGCCGGCGTCTTCGAGCGCCTTCTTGATCTTCTCGGAGTCGGCCTTGTTGACCCCCTCCTTGACCGTCGACGGCACGCCCTCGACGAGGTCCTTGGCCTCCTTGAGGCCGAGGCCCGTCGCCTCGCGTACGACCTTGATGACGGTGACCTTCTTGTCCGCCGGGTACTCCTTGAGGACCACGGTGAACTCGGTCTTCTCCTCGGCCGGCGCGGCGGCGGCGGCACCGGCGCCCGGGGCCGCGGCAGCGACCGCCACCGGGGCGGCGGCCGTGACGCCGAACTTGTCTTCCATCATCTTCACGAGATCCACAACCTCGAGGATCGTCATGTTGGCGATCGCGTTGAGGATCTCTTCCTTGTTGGCAGCCATTGCTCTCTCCAGATCAGTCTTTCAGTGATGAATGTTTGAACCCGAAACGGTCGACGTCGCGCGTCAGCCCGCGGCGGCCGCCTTCTGGTCCTTCACCGCCGCGACGGTGCGTACCAGCTTGGCGTGCGGCTCGACGAGCGTACGCACGAACTTCGAGATCGGCGCCTTGAGCACGCCGAGCAGCGTCGACAACGCCTGCTCGCGGGTCGGCAGGCTCGCCACCTGGTCGATCGCCTTCGCGGGCAACACCTGCCCACCGAGCGAAACCAGCGTCGCGACCAGCTTGTCGTTGTCCTTGGCGAAGGCCTTGACCACGCGCGCCGCGGCGCCCGGATCGTCCTTCGAGAAAGCCAGGATCAGCGGACCCTTGAGCTGCGGGCCGATGCATTCGAAGGACGTGCCGGCGACCGCCTTGCGGGCGAGCGTGTTCTTGACGACGCGCATGTAGACACCCGACTTGCGCGCCTGCGCGCGCAGCTGGGTGATCTGCGTCACCGAGAGTCCACGGTACTCCGCGGCCACGACCGACTGCGCACCACGCGCAATCTCGTTGACCTCGGTCACCAGTGCCTTCTTCTGCTCGATGTTGAGTGACATTTCCAGCCTCGCAGAAGATCAGCCCACGGATGCGGCACGCCGGAACCCGGCCCGCCGCATCCACCCTTGTCGCGCCTGCCGCTCGCGCGGCCGGCGCTCGCCGCCTGCGCGCACCCAGCCCCTGCGGGTGAGCGCGCTTCGGCGGTCGACGGTGACCTTCAGCCGGTCCTCGCGGACCTTGCGTGCCGGTTCGCCCCGTGGCTCGCCGTCACTCGCTTCGGGTGACACCATCTGCGCAGGCCACCGGACAGTCGCCTGCCCGGCCCTTCATTGAGCGGTCTCGGGGGCCTCGCGACCCCTGACCGCGCCTGCGGTCTTGGATGGCTGCCGGGGCTCGCGCCCCGGCGGTCATCATCAAAAAAATCCCAGTGATCAGAGACCCAGCGTCGAACGATCGACGACGACGCCCGGCCCCATGGTCGAGGACAGCGTGACCTTCTGGATGTAAACGCCCTTGGCCGAGGCCGGCTTCGCCTTGTTCAGGTCGGCGAGCAGCGCCTGCAGGTTTTCCTTGAGCTTGCCCGGCTCGAAGCTGGCGCGACCGATCTGGCAGTGGACGATGCCGGCCTTGTCGCAGCGGTAGCGCACCTGGCCCGCCTTCGCGTTCTTGACCGCACCGGCCACGTCCGGGGTCACCGTGCCGACCTTCGGGTTCGGCATCAGGCCGCGCGGTCCCAGGATCTGGCCGAGGCCGCCGACGATGCGCATCGCATCCGGGCTCGCGATCACGACGTCGAAGTTCATCTCGCCGGCCTTGACCTTCTCGGCCAGGTCCTCGAGGCCGACGATGTCGGCGCCCGCGGCGCGCGCGACGTCCTGGTTCTTGCCGCCGGTGAACACCGCGACGCGCACGGTCTTGCCGGTGCCGTTCGGCATCACGGTCGAGCCGCGCACCTGCTGGTCCGACTTGCTGGCGTCGATGCCGAGGTTGACCGCGACGTCGACGGACTCGTCGAACTTCGCGGTGGCGAATTCCTTGACGAGGCCGAGGGCCGCGTCGACGTCGTACTGCTTGCCCGGCTGGATCTTGCTGCTCCAGGTCTTCAGGCGCTTCGGCAGGTTGCTGTCGATCTGTGCGCTCATGATCAGCCCTCCACGTCCACGCCCATGCTGCGGGCGCTGCCGGCGATGGTGTTGACGGCGGCGTCGAGACCGGCGGCGGTCAGGTCGGGCATCTTGACCTTGGCGATGTCCTCGAGCTGCTTGCGCTTGATCTTGCCGACCTTCTGCGTGTTCGGCCGTCCGCTGCCCTTCTCGATGCCGATCGCCTTGCGGATCAGCACCGAGGCCGGCGGCGTCTTCAGGATGAACGTGAAGCTGCGGTCGCTGTAGACCGTGATCACGACCGGCGTCGGCAGGCCCTTCTCGAGGGTCTGCGTCTGCGCGTTGAACTGCTTGCAGAACTCCATGATGTTCACGCCCTGCTGGCCGAGCGCGGGTCCGACCGGCGGGCTGGGATTCGCCTGCCCGGCGGGGATCTGGAGCTTGATGTAGCCCGTGACTTTCTTAGCCATTCCCTACCTCAGTGGGTACAAACGCCTTGCGGCTCCCCGGTTGACGCCGGCCGCCCAGGGGGCGACCGGCCACGATTCAGGCCTTCTCCACCTGCGAAAACTCGAGCTCGACCGGCGTCGAGCGGCCGAGGATCTGCACCGCCACGTGCAGGCGGCTCTTGTCGTAGTTGACCGACTCGACGACCCCGTTGAAGTCGTTGAACGGTCCGTCGACCACGCGCACCACCTCGCCGGGCTCGAACAGCACCTTCGGCTTCGGCTTCTCCGCGCCTTCCTCGACGCGGCGCAGGATGTTGTTCGCTTCCTTGTCGGTGATCGGCGCCGGCTTGTCCGGCGTGCCACCGATGAAGCCGAGCACCTTCGGCACTTCTTTGACGAGGTGCCAGGTGTCCTCGTCCATCTCCATCTGCACCAGCACGTAGCCGGGGAAGAACTTGCGATCGCTGCGGCGCTTCTGGCCGTCGCGCATCTCGACCACTTCCTCGGTCGGCACCAGGATCTCGCCGAACTTCTCCTCGAGGCCGCGCATCTTGACGCGCTCCTTGAGGCCCTCGGCGACCTTGTGCTCGAAGTTCGAGTAGGCGT
>JAFEDP010000162.1 GCA_018241545.1 Pseudomonadota bacterium | reverse complement strand
CTCGGGTGCTGGCGTCAATGCGACGCCGCTGCACCTGCTCGCGGACGGCGCGGACGGCAACAACGGCGTGTTCGCCTACGGGGCGACCAGCGCGTTCCCGTCATCTGGCAACAGCGGCTCCAACTACTGGGTCGACATCGCGTTCCAGCCGAGCGGCATCGCGATCATGACCACCACGCTGCCATCGGCCACGCAGAACGCGGGCTACACGGGCCCGGCGCTCAGCGCCGCGGGCGGCACCGCACCGTATACCTGGACCGCGCTGTCCGGCCTGCCGGCGGGACTCGCGCTCGATCCAGCCAGCGGCGTGATCAGCGGCATGGCGGCGGCCGCCGGTACGGCGAGCATCGCGCTGCAGGTGGTCGATGCGGCCGGCCTGATGGCGACGGGAACGGTGACGCTGGTCGTCGCCGCGGAGGGATCGACCGCGTTCACCCCGTCGGCGACGCCCACGAACGCGGACGTTGGCGCAGACAACGCCGTGGAGCTCGGAGTGAAGTTCCGCACCGACGTCGCGGGCACCGTGACCGGCGTGCGGTTCTACAAGTCGGCCGCCAACATCGGCGCCCACGTCGGCAACCTGTGGTCGAGCAGCGGTGCGCTGCTGGCGACCGCCACGTTCACCAACGAAGGCGCTTCCGGCTGGCAGCAGGTGAACTTCGCGACGCCCGTGGCGGTCACCGCCAATACGACCTACGTCGTGTCCTACCACACGAACGTCGGCCACTACGCGGCGGACAAGGGCTTCTTCTCGGCCGCCGGCGTCGATGCGCCACCTGTGCACCTGCTGGCCGACGGCGTGGACGGCGCCAATGGCGTGTACAGCTACGGTCCCAGCAGCGGGTTCCCGTCGACGGGCAACAGCGGCTCGAACTACTGGGTCGACGTCGCCTTCGCGGCATCGGCCCCGCCGCCGGCCGACACGGTGGCGCCGTCCATCGCGATCGCGAGTCCGACGAGCGGGTCGACCTACACCACGACGTCCGCGACGCTCGCCGTGGGTGGCACCGCCTCCGACAACGTGGGTGTCGCCCAGGTGACCTGGTCCAACAGCCTGGGTGGCTCGGGCACGGCGTCCGGCACCACGAGCTGGTCGGTGGCCTCGGTGCCGCTGCTGGCGGGCACCAACGTCATCACCGTGAGGGCGACTGACGCAGCCGGGAACAGTGCGTTGGCGACCCTGTCGGTAAGCTACACGCCGCCCGACACGACCGCGCCGACGGTGGCGATCAGCTCGCCAACGACCGCTGCGACCTACACCACGTCCAACTCGACGTTGGCGCTGGCCGGTACGGCGTCAGACAACGTCGGCGTCACGTCGGTCGCGTGGACCAACAGCCTTGGCGGCGGCGGCACCGCTTCCGGGACCACGTCCTGGAGCGTGGCCAGCGTGGCGCTGAAGTCGGGGCTCAACACCATCACGGTGTCGGCGAGCGATGCCGCCGGCAACGTCGGCACGAAGACCCTGGGCGTCACCTACAATCCGCCGCCCGACACGACGCCGCCGACGGTGGCCATCACGACGCCGACGACCGCTGCGACCTACACGACCACCTCGGGATCGCTGACGATCGGTGGCACGGCGTCCGACAATGTCGGGGTCGCGTCGGTCACCTGGGCGAATAGCCGCGGCGGCAGCGGCGCTGCCACGGGCAGCACGGCGTGGTCGGCGTCGGGCATCACGCTGCAGTCGGGCTCCAACGTGATCACGGTCACGGCGAAGGACGCGGCGGGGAATTCCGCGACCGCGACGCTCACGGTGACCTTCAATCCCCCGGCTGGGTATGGGCTGGTCGCGGCGTACTCGTTCAACGAGGGCACCGGTGCGACCGTCAATGACGCATCGGGCAACGGCAACACCGGTTCCATTACGGGCGCAACCTGGACGAACTCGGGTCGCTATGGCAAGGCGCTGGTGTTCAACGGCACGACGGCGCGCGTGTTCGTCAACTCGTCGAGCAGCCTGAACTTCACGGCGGGAATGACGCTCGAGGCCTGGGTGAATCCCAGCACCTCGCAGACCGGCAACCGCACGATCATCTACCGTCAGCAGGACATCGCGTACCTGCGCGCCAGCCAGGCGACGCGCGCCCGGATCCCGGCGGGCGGCGGGACGATCGGCGGCTCCGTGCTGCAGGTGTCGGGAACCTCGACGCTGCCCCTGAATACCTGGTCGCATGTCGCGGTCACGTACGACGGCGCGATCCTGCGCCTGTACGTCAACGGGACTCAGGTGGCGAGCGGTACGGCGAGCGGTGCGCTCAGCACGAGCCTCAATCCGTTGTGGATCGGCGGCAACAATCCGTTCGGCGAGTACTTCGCTGGCCGGATCGACGAGGTGCGTGTGTACAACCGCGCGCTCAGCGCGACAGAGGTCCAGAAGGACATCAGCACGCCGATCACGCCGTGAGCGCGGGCGGTCCCGGTGGCCCGGACGGGCCACCGTGGACCGCGTCGAGCGTCAGCGGCCGGCGAGGATGTCGGCGACCCGCTCCGCGATCGCGAGCGAGGCGGTCAGGCCGGGCGATTCGATGCCGAAGAGGTTGACGAGCCCCGCGAGGCCGTGACGTTCGGGGCCGTCGATACGAAAGTCCGCTGCAGGCTCGGTCGGTCCGTGAATCTTGGGTCGTACGCCGGTGTAGTCGGGGACGAGGCGATCCGCGTCCAGCTCCGGGTAGTAGCGACGGATCGCCGCCGCGAATTCGCTGCGGCGGTCGCTCGTGAACTGGTAATCGACCGACGGGATCCACTCGACGTCCGGGCCAAAGCGAACGCGGCCCGCGAGATCGACGGTCACGTGGGTTCCGAGGCCCGCCTTCTCGGCAACGGGGTAGACGAGACGTCCGAACGGCGCCGGGCCGCGCAACGCATAGTAGTGGCCACGCGCGAAGTGGGCGGCAGGGACGTGCTCGGGCGCCAGCCCGCCGACCAGGCGCGCGACCGCGGTCGCGGCGAGGCCGGCGGAATTCACGACGGCGCGCGTCGTCACGGAACTCGCGGCGCCGTCGGCGACCGACACGCGCAAGCCCTGGCCGGCGGGCTCGACGGCGCTGACCGGGCATCCGAGCAGCACCGTTCCGCCAGCCGATTCGAGGTCCGCGCGCAGCGCGTACATGAGTTCGTGGACGTCGATGATGCCGGTTGACGGGGAGTGCAGCGCTGCGACGCACGCGACGGCCGGCTCGAGCGCGTGTACTTGGGAGGCGTCGAGCCAGGGCAACTCGCCTGCGCCGTTCTCGAGCGCGGACCGCCGGTACCCTTCGAGCGTGGGGACCTCCGCGGGCGAGGTCGCGACGATCAGCTTGCCGCACTGCCGGTGCGGGACGTCGTGCCTGCGGCAGTACTCGTAGAGCAGGTGCTTGCCACGCACGCACAGCTGGGCCTTAAGCGAGCCCCGGGGGTAGTAGATCCCGGCGTGGATCACCCCGGAGTTGCGGCTGCTGGTCGCCGTGCCGATGGCCGCTTCCGCCTCGAGCACCAGCACCGACTGCCGGCGCCGCGCGAGTTCGCGCGCGACCGCGATGCCGACGACTCCCGCCCCGATCACCACCGAATCGAAGTCCATGGGGAGACGCTAGCCAAGACCGGCACCGCGGGCAATCGCCCAGACCGCAGAGCCGGGCCGGCATGCGGCCCGGGAAGCGAAACAGTGAACCGGTTGGAAGTTCGGCGGCGAAGGGGTGCCATAATGCTCCCGTGATGGTCGGCCGGCGCCGCGCGCCTGGCACTGTCAGGGACGACGGGTCAATTGGCGAAATGGCAGTCCCGGCGAGCGATCCGTACGCGAGGTCCCGCATCTGAACCGGCAAGTACTCACGCGGCCGTCTGTCGCCTTCCTCGCGGCCTGGTACGTGCTCGCGGCGGGGCTGCTGCCGGCGCTGCTGCAGTGGAAGTTCCACGAGCTTCCGTGGCATCTCTCGCGTCGCGACTGGCACGGGAGTGCCATCCTGCTCGCGGCCTATGGCCTGAGCGCATTGGTGGCCGTCGGGCTCGCGCGTGCCTATGGGCGGCGCGCGGTCGGCATGGTCGTCGTCGCGACCATGGCGGCCTTCAGTCTGGCGCTGCTGTTCTTCCTCGAGCGGCAGACCGGCTTCTCGCGCTCGATCACCGCCATCGCCTTCGGCGGCGCCCTGATTCTCGTTCCGGTCCCGCTGCTGCTGTCCGGTACCCGCCGGGTTGCGCTCGTGACGCTCGCCTTGCTGGCGCTCGCGGTCCTGACGGCCCTCATCCTCTCCCGACCGCGCCATGAGCCTCCCAGTCCGGCCTACGAGGCGCGCTACCAGCATTCGGCGTACTACGGGCTCAACGTCGAGACGTTCGCGGACGCGTTCCCGCACTCGCTGGTTCGGGGCGGGGCCCTGGCCGTCGTCGGGTCGCACTACCTGCTGGCCGCGGGCGACGGCCACCTGTACACCTTCGACCTGCCCGAGGCCGGCGGCCCGGTGTCGTTCCGGCCGCTGCCGTATCGGGTCCCGATCAACGGCGACGCGTTCGCCCGCGTCAGTGGCCGCCCGTGGGGCGTCGCGGTCAACGACGGCCCGCCGGCGGAGGGTGCCCGCACCAACGGGCCTGAGGTGCTCCACAACGAATGGTTCCGCGTCTACGGCCTGATGGTCGAAGAGCGGGGGCAGTCACTGCGGCTGCTGAGTTCGCACGTCTACTGGCACGATGCGCAGCGCTGCTGGACCGAGCGGATCTCGGTGCTCGAGGCCGACCGCGAGGCGCTGCTCGCGGGCCGGGCGCACGCCGACTGGCACACGCTGTTCGAGACCCGACCCTGCCTGCCCATCGAGGGCGAGTCGCGCCGTCACGGGATCCCCTTCGTAGGCTACTTCGGCGGCGGTCGGCTGCTGCATTTCGACGACCGACACGTGCTGTTCGCGGTCGGCGAATTCGGCTTTGACGGCGTCGCGGCACCCGCCGCCTTCTCGCAGGACCCGGCAGTGTCCTACGGCAAGACGCTGCTGATCGACGTCACCGACGGCTCCAGCCAGATCTACACGCTCGGGCACCGCAACCCTGAGGGGCTCTTCATCGATCCTGATGGTTCCATCTGGTTGACCGAGCACGGGCCGCAGGGCGGCGACGCGCTGCAGCGCCTGCGTCGCGGAGGCAATTACGGCTGGCCATATGCGACCTACGGAACCGACTATGGGGCGTTCCGCTGGCCGCTGAGCCAGCACGAGGGCGAATACGACGGCTACCAGGCGCCCATCTTCGCCTGGGTTCCCTCGATCGGCGTGTCCAATGTCCTCGTCGTACACGGCGAACTGTTCCCGCTGTGGCGCGGCGACCTGCTGATCGCGTCGCTGAAGGCGCGGACGCTGTTCCGGACGCGGGTACGCGACGGGCGCGTCGCCTATCTGGAGGCCATCGAGATCGGCAGCCGCATCCGCGATATCAGCGAGGCGCCGGATGGCCGGATCGTGCTGCTGACGGACGACGACACGATCGTCACACTGCGTCCCAATGCCGGCAGTACCGGCGAATCGCTGTTCGCCGACCACTGCAGCGGCTGTCACCAGTCGGCGCTGTTCAGCGGCAATCGCATCGGTCCGAACCTCTATGACGTCGTGGATCGTCCGGTAGCGACGCTCGAGGGCTATACCGACTACTCACCCGGCCTGCGCGCGCTTGGCGGGACGTGGACGGCCGAGCGGCTGGACCGGTTCATGACCGACCCACGCGCGTTCTGCCCAGGCACGTCGATGGAATTCCCGGGCGTGCCGGACGCCAAGCAGCGGGCGGCCATCGTCGCGTACCTGCAGACGCTGCATCCCTGAGAGTGGCGCTCCGGGCGCACATCGCCCACAATTCGCACGCGGCGGGCGTTGGTGCCCGCGCTGACGAAGGCTGCCATGCAAGTACCTCTACTTGATCTCAAGCTCCAGTACCGTGCGTACCAGAATGAGCTCTGGCCGATCCTCCAGCGGGTCTGTGAAGGGCAGGGGTTCATCCTCGGACCGGAGGTGACGGCGCTCGAGGCGGCGGTCGCGCGCTATTGCGGGTCTGCCCATGGCATTGGCGTCTCCTCCGGCACCGATGCGCTGCTGCTCGCGCTGATGGGCCTCGGAATCGGGCCGGGAGACGCGGTCGTCACCTCGCCGTTCACGTTCTTCGCGACCGGCGGGGCGATTTCGAGGGTGGGGGCGCGCCCGATCTTCGTCGACATCGACCCGGCGACCTTCAACCTGAGCCCCGAGGCCGTGCGACGCTGCCTCGCGGAGACTTGCGTCGCGGCGCCCGCGGGCCTCACGCACCGGCCGAGCGGCACGCGTGTCAAGGCGATCATGCCCGTGCACCTGTACGGCCAATGCGCCGACATGACGGCGCTCGCAGCGATCGCGACGGACTATCAGCTCAGGATCGTCGAAGACGCGGCGCAGGCGATCGGGTCCGAGCACCAGGGGCGCCGCGCTGGCAGCTTCGGCGACGTGGGCTGCTTCTCGTTCTTCCCGACCAAGAACCTGGGCGCATTCGGCGATGCGGGCTTGTGCACGGCTCAGGACGATGGGCTCGCGGAGCACATGCGCGTGCTGCGTGTCCACGGCGGGAAGCCGAAGTACTACCATGCGTTCATTGGCGGAAATTTCCGGATCGACGAGATTCAGGCCGCCGTGCTGAACGTCAAGCTCAAGTACCTGGACGACTGGACGCGCGGCCGGCAGCGCAACGCCGCGCTCTACGCGCAGCTATTCGCCGCGGCGGGCCTCGAGGCCACCGTCCGGCTGCCGCCGGCCGTGGCGGG
>JAFEDP010000161.1 GCA_018241545.1 Pseudomonadota bacterium | reverse complement strand
CGCCAAGGCACCGGCCAAGACGAGCAGCGGGGCCGGTGGCCGCGCGGCGCCGTGGCGGGCCGCGGCAGGGGCCCAGTGAGGCATGCGCATCGACTCCGAGGGGGCCCGGGATTCTAGCAGACCGGTGCCGCGGGCCCGGGTTCCGCGGCCGCGCGGAGCGCTCAGGCGCGTGCGCTCGGCCGGCCGCCGACGGCCTCGTACCAGCGCCTGAGCGCCGGCTGCTCGGCGCCGACCCGCAGCCCCGAGGGCTTGCCGAAGTCGACCGAGGTGTAGGCGACGATGTCGGCCATCGTGAAGCGCGCGCCGGCCACGAACGGCCGGCCGGCGAGCGCGGCGTCGAGCGCCGCGTACTCGGCGCGCACCGCCTCGCGCTCGAGCTCGCCCCAGGCCGGCAGCTGCGTGACGCGCCCGGCCCAGAACGCGTGCGTGTGGCGGAACACGTGCGTGGTCGGCACGTACAGCCGGAACATCAGCCGGTCGATCCAGCGGTTGACCTCGGCGCGCTCGAGCGCGTCCCGGCCGAACAGGTCCGGCTCGGGGTGCTGCTCCTCGAGCCAGCGGCAGATCGCGAGCGACTCGGTCAGCGTCGAGCCGTCCTCGCGCACCAGCACCGGCAGCTCGCCGAGGGGGTTGATCGCCAGGAACTCGGGCGCCTGGTGTGCGCGCGCGGCGATGTCGACCTCGACGAGCTCGAGCGCGATGCCCTTCTCGGCCGCGTACATGCGCACGCGGCGTGGGCTCGGCGCGTAGCGGTTGGTGTAGAGCTTCACGCGGGTTTCTCCGGCGGCTCGCCATCCGTGTCCGGCACCGCCTCGCCGGGGATCGCGTGGCGCTCGCCGAGCCAGGCGCCGAGGTCGATCAGCTGGCAGCGCTCGCTGCAGAACGGGCGCCACGGGCTACCGGCGGCGGGCCGGAACGGGCGGCCGCAGGCCGGGCACTTGCGCAGCGGCACGCTCAGGCGGTCCGCCTCAGGTGCAGCAGGTCAGGACGAACGGCACGTCCATCGGGGCCTGCAGCGGCCGGTTGTCGGCGTCGACCCACGACAGGAAGCGGATCGCGCAGCGGTGGTGGCTGCCGCTGATCTCCGGGAACAGGTCGCTGTCGCCCGGCAGCGTGATGCGGATCAGCTGGATCGGCGTGTCGCGGTCGAAGGCGATCTGGTAGCTGCCGCCGCTCGCCACCTCGCGCCGCGGGCGCGCGTTCTCGCGCGTGACCCACAGCAGGTCCGAGACGCTCTCGCACAGCGGCCGCAGCACCGCGAGCCAGTGGCTGAAGTCCGCCTGGCGGGTCTCGGCGGCGAGGTTGAGCCAGTGGTAATAGTCGGGCAGGTCGAACTCGCAGGTGCCGCCCGGGATCGCGCTGCGGTGCTTGATCGCGGCGAGGAACTCGCTGTCCCGGAGGCGCGACATCGCCTGGCTCGAGGTCGCCTGCAGCTCGTCGCGCCGCTGCGAGAGCCGGCTGACCACGGCGCGCAGCCGCCCGCCGTCCACGCCCGGCCGGTTCTGGAAGTCCCGCAGCACCGACATCTGCCGCTCGAGGTCCTTGAGCACGTCGCTGCGCGGATCGCCGCGCGCGGTGATCGCCAGGATCTCGAGCAGGCTCGAGACCGCGGCGCGGCTCGACCACGCGTTCGGCGTCTGGTTGTGGTACAGCGCCTGCTGGTACAGGAACTCGAGGCGCAGGAACGAGCGCATCCGCTCGTTGAGCGGCTGTTCGAACACGACCGTGCGGCGGGCCGCGAGGCCGTCGGGTTCGATCGGGGCCATCGGCTGCATCGGCGTATTCTGCGCGCCCGGCGAGGACCGCGTAAACCCGTTTGTGCGCCGGTCCCCGGGCCGGCGTCGCCACTCAGCGACGCGGGGGGGCGTCCCGGGCCGCTGCGAGCTCGAGGTAGCGCGCGTGCAGCCGGCCGACGGCCGCGTCGAGCGTCGCGAGCGAGCCCGTGTTCTCGATCACCTCGTCGGCCGCGGCGAGCCGCTCGGCGCGCGAGGCCTGGGCGGCGAGGATCGCGCGCGCACCCTGCGGCGTTTCGTGATCGCGCTCGATCAGGCGGGCGAGCTGGACCTCGGGCGGGCAGTCGACGACCAGCACGCGGTCGACCGCGTCGCGCCGCCCGGACTCCACGAGCAGCGGGATCGCCAGCACGACATAAGGCGTTGCGAGCCCGGCGACGGCCTGCGCCATCGCCGCCCGGATCGCCGGGTGCAGGATCGCCTCGAGCCGGCGCCGCTCGGAGGCGTCGGCGAACACGCGCGCGCGCAACGCGCGCCGGTCGAGGCACCCGTCGGGACCGAGGACGCCCGGGCCGAACGCCGCGACCACGGCCGCGAGCGCCGCTGTGCCGGGCTCGACGACCTCGCGGGCGAGGCGGTCGGTGTCGATGACCGGCACGCCGCGCCGCTCGAAGGCGGCGCCCACCGCGGTCTTGCCGCTCGCGATGCCGCCGGTCAGGCCGATGCGCAGCGGCAGCGCCATCGCGTCAGCGGGCGAGCGCCCACCACGGCGCGACCAGCACGCGGCCGCCGACCATCACCAGCCAGCCGGCGATCGCGAGGTAGGGCCCGAACGGGATCGGCACGTCGCGCCCGCGGCGCCGGAGCACGATGGCGGAGATGCCGATCACCGCGCCGCTCGCGGCGGCGAACAGGATCACCGGCAGCAGCATCTGCCAGCCGAGCCACGCGCCGAGCGCGGCGTACAGCTTGAAGTCGCCGTAACCCATGCCCTCCTTGCCGGTGCACAGGCGAAAGCCATGGTAGACGAGCCACAGGCTGAGATAGCCGAACGCCGCGCCGAGCACCGCGCTCCTGAGGTCGACCGGGATCGTGTCGGCGCCGCGGCCGAGGTACGCGGCGGCGAGCAGCCCGAGCCACAGCAGCGGCAGCGTCAGGCTGTCGGGCAGCAGCTGCGTGTCGAGGTCGATGCCGGTGAGCGCGATCAGCGTCCAGGTGACGACGAGCGCCGCGCCGCCCTCCCAGCCGAAGCCGAAGCGCCAGGCGACCGCGGCCGAGAGCGCGCCGGTGGCGAGCTCCACGAGCGGATAGCGCGCCGAGATCGGCGCGCGGCAGCCGGCGCAGCGGCCGCGCAGCACGAGCCAGCTGAGGACCGGCACGTTCTGCAGGGCCGTGATCGGCGCCCCGCACTTCGGGCACGCGGAGCGCGGCGTCAGCAGGTTGTACGCGGGCGCGGGCGCCGCGGGCGCCGGGCCCTGGCCGAGCTCGGCGCACTGCGCGCGCCACTCCGCCTCCAGCATGCGCGGCAGGCGGTGGATCACGACGTTGAGGAAGCTGCCGATCAGCAGCCCGAAGAGGCCCGCGGCCGCCGCGAACAGCGCGCGCGAGCCGCGCAGCAGGTCGAGGAGCTCCACGGGACGGACGGCCTGCGCACCGGCGCGAGCGCCGGCGTCAGACCACCGAGCCGAGCTTGAAGATCGGCAGGTACATCGCGATCACGAGGCCGCCCACCAGCACGCCGAGGATCGCCATGATCAGCGGCTCGAGCAGGCTCGACATCGCGTCGACCGCCGCGTCGACCTCCGCCTCGTAGAAGTCCGCGACCTTGCCGGCCATCTGGTCGAGCGAGCCCGACTCCTCGCCGACGGCGATCATCTGGTTGACCATGTTGGGGAACAGGCCGGTGTTGTCCATCGCGCGCTGCAGGCGCTGGCCGGTCGCGACCTCGTCCTTCATGCGCATCACGGCGTTCTGGTAGACGATGTTGCCGGTCGCGCCCGCGACCGAGTTGAGCGCCTCGACGAGCGGCACGCCGGCCGCGAAGGTCGTGGCGAGCGTGCGCGCGTAGCGCGCAATCGCCGCCTTGCGCAGGATCGGGCCGACCACCGGCAGCTTCAGCATGGTGCGGTCGAGCCACTCTCGCATCTTCTTCGAGCGCTGCTTGAAGTAGAAGAACGCGTAGCCGCCGCCGCCGGCCAGGATCGCGAGCCACCAGCCCTGCGTCTGCACGAACTTCGACAGGCTGATGACCATCTGCGTGAACGCCGGCAGGTCGGCGCCGAAGCCCTTGAACAGGCTCTCGAACTGCGGGATGACGAAGATCAGCAGGATGACGGTCACGATCACCGCGACCGCGAGCACCGCGGCCGGGTAGAACAGCGCCTTCTTGATCTTCTTCTTGATCGCCTCGGTCTTTTCCTTGTAGGTCGCGATCTTGTCGAGCAGCGTCTCGAGGGCGCCCGCCTGCTCGCCGGCCTCGACCAGGTTGACCGCGAGGTCGTCGAAGTAGAGCGGGTGCTTGGCGAAGGCCTCGTGCAGCGTCGAGCCGCTCTCGATCTGCGCCTTGATGTCGAGGATAAGCTTCTGCACCGACGGCTTCTCGTGGCCGGTGCCGACGATCTCGAACGACTGCACGAGCGGAATGCCGGCGGTCAGCATGGTCGCGAGCTGGCGGAAGAAGATCGCGATGTCCTCGGGCGAGGGCTTGGCGCCCGAGCGGAACGCGGCGCTCTGCTTCTTGACGCGGGTCGCGACCACGCCCTGGCGGCGCAGGTCCGCGCGCAGCGCCTGCTCGTTGGCCGCCAGCGACTTGCCGGAGACGCGATTGCCCTTCTTGTCCTTCCCCTCCCAGACGAAGGGGATGTCCTTGCTGACGGTTGCGGCCTGTGCCATGTGAGCTCAGCTCCTCGCGCGGGCGGCGCCTACTCGATCGTCACGCTGTTGACTTCCTCGAGGCTCGTCAGGCCGTCCTTGACCTTGTTGAGCCCGGAGGTCCGCAGGTCCCACACGCCCTCGCGCTTGGCCTGGTCGTTGATCGAGATGGCGTTGCCACCCTCCATGATGATGCGTCCGACGCTGTCGGTGACCGGCATGACCTGGTAGATGCCGACGCGGCCCTTGTAGCCGTCGGTGCAGCTGCCGCAGCCCTTGGGCCCGTACAGCTTGATGCCGGCCGCGACGTCCTCCTCGCGGAAGCCCTCCTTGAGGAGCGCCTCGGCCGGGATCTCGAGCGGCTGCTTGCAGTGGCTGCACAGCCGGCGCGCGAGGCGCTGCGCGATGATCAGGCTCACCGAGGTCGCGATCGCGTAGGGCTTGACGCCCATGTCGACCAGGCGCGTCAGCGTCTGCGGCGCGTCGTTGGTGTGCAGCGTCGACATCACGAGGTGGCCGGTCTGCGCGGCCTTGATCGCGATCTCGGCCGTCTCGAGGTCGCGGATTTCGCCGACCATCACGACGTCCGGGTCCTGGCGCAGGAACGCGCGCAGCGCGGCGGCGAAGGTCAGTCCGACCTTGGGGTTGACGTTCACCTGGTTGATGCCGGGCAGGATGATTTCCGCCGGGTCCTCGGCCGTCGAGATGTTGGTGTCCTCGACGTTGAGGATGTTGAGGCCGGTGTAGAGCGACACCGTCTTGCCGGAGCCCGTCGGCCCGGTCACGAGGATCATGCCCTGCGGCTTCTTCAGGTACCTGAGGTAGAGCTCCTTCTGGAACGGCTCGTAGCCGAGCGCGTCGATCCCGAGCATCGCGCTCGAGGGATCGAGGATACGCATCACGGTCTTCTCGCCGAACAGCGTCGGGCAGGTGCTGACGCGGAAGTCGATCGAGCGGTTCTTCGACAGCCGCATCTTGATGCGGCCGTCCTGCGGGATGCGCCGCTCGGCGATGTCGAGGCGCGCCATCACCTTGATGCGCGCGGAGATCTTGGGTGCGAGCTGCACCGGCGGCACCGCGACCTCCTTGAGGACGCCGTCGATGCGCTGGCGGACGCGGTAGCTCTTCTCGTAGGGCTCGAAGTGGATGTCGGACGCGCCCTTCTTGATCGCGTCCAGCATGACCTTGTTGACGAAGCGGACGATCGGCGCGTCCTCGACGTCGTCGCGGCCGAGCGCCCCGGCGTCGACCTCCTCCTCGCCGCCGGTGACCTCGAGGTTCTCGAGGTCGAAGTCGTCCTCGGCCAGCGCCGGCATCGAGGTGTCGACCTGCTCCATGGTCTTGGTCAGGACCTTCTGGAGCTTGTCCTCCTCGACCACGACCGGCTCGACGTTCATCGACGTCGAGAAGCGGATCTCGTCGATGCCGTGCAGGTTGGTCGGGTCCGACAGCGCCACGAACAGGCGCCGGCCGCGCTTCATCAGCGGCATGACCCGGTGCTTGTGCAGCAGCTTGTCCGACACCAGCTTCACGGTGTCGAGGTCGATCTGCACCGCGTCGAGGTCCAGGAGCGGCACGCCGAACATCGTGGCCGCGGCGATCGCGATCTCGCGAGACTCGACGATGTTCTTCGAGACCAGGTAGCTGACCAGGTTCTGGCGGCTCTCGCGCGCCGCCTTCTGCGCCTCCGCCATGGCGGTTTCGTCGAGCAGCCCGTCCTGCACCAGCTTCTCGGGCAAGCCGATGTTGCCCGCAGTGCGCGCGGCGGCGCTGGCAACCGACATTGCGTTGTCGTTCATGGGCTTAGCGGGGGCTCACACGGCGGCGCGGGCGATCGATGGTACCGGACTCTCGGCGCTGCGGAATGTTAAATCAACCCCATCCTCCCACATCGCGGCGGGCGTCCGCGTGACCCGGCTCACAAGCCCGCGAGCGTCCCAGAAAAGGCAAGGCCCCTCCGGGGAGGGGCCTTGCTTCGTCGCAACAACGCTCGCGATCAGGCGCGGCAGTTCTGCGGCAGGTACTTCTGCGGCAGGGTGTTGGCCGGCGCGGGGGCCGCGCCGCTCGCCGGATCCTGCGCGTTCGGCGGGGGCGCCTTGTAGCCGCAGACCCAGATCACGTCATTGTTGAGGCTGACCTTCGGCTGCAGGCCGACCGTCTGGCCG
>JAFEDP010000160.1 GCA_018241545.1 Pseudomonadota bacterium | reverse complement strand
AACCCCGCCTGGCCGAGGATCACCGGGTTGACGATGACGATGTACGCCATCGTCAGGAACGTCGTGAAGCCCGCCAGGATCTCGGTGCGCACGTTGCTGCCGTGCGCGCGCAGTCCGAAGAGGCGTTCCAGCATGCCGATCCTCGCGTGACGGGCGCGGCGCCCCCGGGCGGGTGACGCACTGCCCGCCGCTGCCGCCGCCGGACTGTACCGCAATTCGGCGGCGCGCCGCGGGCCGCGGCGCGCCGCCCTGCGCTCAGAACTTGGCGCTGAACTGCGCGCCGATGATGCGGGGCTCGTTGATGATGCCGGTGAAGTTCTCGAAGTTGATGCCGTACACGAGCTTGATGGCGTTCGTGCAGTTGCGGCAGAACACCGCCACGTCGTACTTCTTCTCGGCCCACTCGTAGCCGAGCCGCAGGCCGCCGAGCACCAGCGGCGGCGCGGTGAACTCGCGCTCGCGATCGAGGAACAGGTCCATCTTGCCGCGGTAGCTCCAGTCGGTGAAGGCGTACGCCTCGCCCGAGCCGAGCGGGATGCCATAGCGCGCCGACGCGTCGGCGATGACCTTCGGCGCCTGCGGCAGCGGGTCGCCGTTGACGTACACGCCGCCCGGGGCCGGCGGGCTCAGCGACGTGCAGGCCGCCGCCGGGATCGCGAACGACCAGTTGAAGCACGGTGCGATGACCAGGTTCGGGTCCTGGATCTCGGTGTAGTTGTAGCTGCCCGACAGGCTGAAGGTGAGGTTCGAGGTCACGTTGGCCGTGAACTCGAGCTCGGCGCCCCGGCCCTTGGTGTGCGCGGCGTTGACGAGCTGCGTGACGTTCGAAGCGCCGCCCACGGCGGTCAGCTGCTGGTGCGAGACGTCGTAGTAGTAGACGTCGAAGGCAACGCGCGCCTTGCGCTCGAACAAGTCCGCCTTGATGCCGGTCTCATAGGAGATGTTGTCTTCCGAGACCGCGACCTGGATCGGCACCGCCGGCGAGTTCGCGGTCGCCGGGGTCGGCGCGCCGAAGCTCGGCGCGCGAAAGCCCGTCGCCACGCGCGCGTACCAGTCGACGCCCGGATCGATCTGGTAGGTCGCGCTCAGGTCCCAGTTGAACTTGTTCGCGGTCGCGATCGCCACCGCCGGCGGCGGCAGCGGTGCGCTCGCGATCGGCACCGAGAAGTCCTTGTGGTCGTGCGTGAAGCGCGCCCCGGCGCGCAGCTTGAGGTCGCTGGTCGCCGCCCACTCCACCGAGCCGTAGATCGCCGCGGCATCGTTGGTCTGCAGCGCGCTGGTCGTGTCGAGCTCGACCAGCGGCAGCTGCGGCGCGTAGTTGTGCGAGATGTCCTGGGTGCGCTCCTTGAACAGGAAGATGCCGCCCTGGGCCTGCAGCGGGCCCGAGCCGGTGCTGAACACCTGGAACTCCTGGCTCAGCTGGTAGTGGTTCTTGATGCCGCCGCCGGTCTCGACCGGGAACGGGATGTAGCCCGGGCCCGAGGCGTCGGCCGCGGTGCAGCCGCCCGGGTTGAACACGCAGAAGACGTTGCCGTTGCCGTAGCCGCCGTCGATGTCGCCGATCGTGTTGTAGTGCAGGATCGACTCGTAGCCGGTGATCGACTTGAAGGTCAGCGACGGCAGCTTCCAGGTCAGGTGCACGTTGCCGCCGGCCATGCTGTAGGTCTGGCCGACGTAGCCGTCGGCGTACCACTTGGACGGGTCGAAGCCCGGGACCAGCGCGCCCTCGCTGCCGGGCTGGATGATGTTGGCGCGGAAGATGATGCCGGCGCCGTCGAGCGTGCGCCCATGCACGTTGAACAGCGCCGAGAACGTGTCGTCCGGCTGGTACAGCAGCTGCACGCGCGTCGCCCAGTCGTCGTAGCCCATCGTGTGGGTGTTGTTGACCGGGTCGTCGACCCAGTTGTCGCGGTGCTGGTACTGGCTCGAGATGCGCATCGCGGTGCGCTCGCCGAGCGGCAGGTTGAGCACCGCCTGCACGTTGCCGGTGTTGTAGGTGCCGTCGGAGACGCTGACCGACCCCGAGAACTGCCCCAGCTGGGGCTTGGCCGACTCGAGCTTGACGACGCCGGCCGGCGAATTGCGCCCGAACAGCGTGCCCTGCGGGCCGCGCAGCACCTCGACGTCCGCCTGGTCGAAGATCGGGAAGCCCTTCAGGATCGCGTTCTCCTGCACGATGTCGTCGTAGACGAGCGACACCGGCTGGGAGGCGAAGGTCGTGAAGTCGGTGTTGCCGTAGCCACGGATGTAGAAGCGCGGGAAGGTGCGGCCGTTGGACGACTCGACCTGCAGGCTCGGCACCGCCGCCGACAGCTGGCGGATGTCCATGCCGGACATGTTGAGTGCCTGCAGCTGGTCGGCGGCCATCACGGTCGTCGACACCGGTACCTCGTTGAGCTTCTCCTCGCGCCGTGTCGCGGTCACGATCACCTCGGAGAGCGTCGCACCGCTGGTGTCGCTCGCCGCGACCTCGGCCGCGCCCGCTGCAGCGGGCGCGAGCAGCGCCGCCGCGAGCGAGGCCGCCACCGCGGTCTGCCACGCCGCGCACTCCGCTCGGCCGACCTGCTCGGCCACCTTCCGGCGCAGCACCGCCGACGACCCG
Source organism: Pseudomonadota bacterium (assembly GCA_018241545.1). Taxonomy (GTDB): domain Bacteria; phylum Pseudomonadota; class Gammaproteobacteria; order Steroidobacterales; family Steroidobacteraceae; genus CAIKZZ01. The sequence continues at coordinate 4,171 of JAFEDP010000160.1, read as the reverse complement.
GTCATCGCGCCCGACTTCGCGCTATTCATCGCTCGCCTCCCCGATGTTGCTCGCGCGACACGGCGCGCGAGTCCGCCTGTTGTTCCGTACCGGCAGCCCCCCTGCTGTCAGCACCAATGGTGCCGGCGCGCACCTGCGTTGGCGCGCGCGACCCCTTTCGATGGTGACTTGGACGAGCGTTGCGTCCCGGTAGTGAAACGTTACACTACACAGCACATCCGGTGCTGTAAAGGCGCAAATCCCGCGCCGCCGCGGCCGCGCCGCACGGCGCGACCGCGCGCCCGGCGCGCGACGAGGGGGCTGGAAGGTGCGAGGGCGACGCGATCGATCGGGCGACGGCGCGGCGGGGCCGCGCACGCCGCTGTGGCGCGAAACAGACGCCCGGGGCGGGCATGGGCGCTGACGCCATCCGCCCGGTGCTGGTCGTCGGCAGCGCCAACGTCGACGTGTCGGTGACCACGCCGTCGCTGCCACGGCCGGGCGAGACCGCGATCGGCGACAGCTCCGTGATCAGCGTCGGCGGCAAGGGCGCGAACCAGGCGGTGGCGGCGGCCGCGTGCGGCGCCCCCACCCAGTTCGCCGGCGCCGTGGGCGACGACGCCTTCGGACGCATGGTGCGCGAGGCGCTCGGCGCGCGCGGCATCGACACCGGCGCGCTCGCCGTGCACCCGGGCGCCGCCACCGGGCTCGCCGCCATCTACGTCGACCACGCCGGCCAGAACTGCATCGTCGTGGTCCCCGGCGCCAACGGCCGCCTCGCGCCGGCGGCGCTCGAGGCGCTGCGCCCGCGGATCGCCGCCGCCGCCGTCGTGGTCCTGCAATGCGAGGTGCCGCTCGAGACGGTGTACAGGACAGCCGAGCTCGCCGCGGCCGCCGGCACGCCGGTGATCCTCAACCCCGCCCCTGCGCCCGGCCTCGACCTCGCGCGCCTCGGCCGCACCGTCACCTGCCTCGTGCCCAACGAGACCGAGGCGGCGCAACTCGCCGGCCGTCCCGCGTCCACCGCGGCCGAGGCCGAGGCCTGCGCGCACGCACTGCGGGCGCGCGGGCCCGAGTGCGTGATCGTCACCCGCGGCGCGCAGGGCTGCCTCGTCGCCGACGCCGCCGGCACGCGCCACTACGCGGCGCCGTCGGTGCACGCCGTCGACACCACCGGCGCCGGCGACGCCTTCGTCGGCTGCCTGGCCGCGGCGCTCGCCGCCGGCCGCCCGCTCGACGAGGCGGTACGGCGCGCGGTGCTGTACGCGGCGCTCTCGACCACGCGGCGCGGGGCGCAGGTGTCCTATCCGGGGCGCGCCGAGTACGACGCCGCCTGGCGCGACGCCGGCACCGGCGGCTGAGACCGGTGGCGGACACCGTCGTCACGGTCCGCGACATCGCCGCGCGCGTCGGCGTCTCGGTCACGACCGTCTCCAACGTCCTGAACGGCCGGCCCAACGTCGGCCGCGAGACCCGCGCCGCGGTGCTGCGCGCCGCCCGCGAGCTCGGTTACCGCCCGAATCGCGCCGCCCAGGCGATGCGCACCGGCCGCACGCGCGCGCTCGGCCTCGTGCTGCCGGACCTGACGAACCCGTTCTTCCCGGAGCTCGCGCAGGCCGTCGAGCACACCGCGCGCCGCGCCGGCCTGCTGGTGTGCCTGATCGACAGCCAGGGCACGGTCGAGGGCGAGGCCGACGGCTTCGCGCTGCTGATGCAGCACGCGGTCGACGGCATCATCTGGTGCCCGCTCGGACCACGCCAGCCGCGCCACCTGCGGGAGTTCCGCGGCCCGATCGTGCTGGTCGACCGGCCGCGGCCCGGTTACGACGTCGTCCAGTCGGATTACGCGATGGGCGGGCGGCTGCTCGCCGATCACGCGCTCGCGATGGGCCACGGCGTCGTCGGCCTGCTGTCGGGCCCGGAGCAGATCGAGAGCGCGCGCCAGCGCCGCGACGGCTTCACCGGCGCGCATCCGCGCGCGCTGCGCGTCGCCTGGGAGGTCCACGTCGGGTTCGACGGGGTGCTCACGCCGGCGGCGGTCGATGCGCTGACGCACCGGCGCGGGGCGACGCTGATCGTATGCGGCAACGACCTGATCGCGATCAGCGCGATCCGCTGCCTCACCGGGCTGGGCGTCGCCGTTCCGGGCGAGGTCTCGGTGACCGGCTTCGACAACATCCGCTGGACCGACCTCGTGACGCCGCGGCTCACCACGATCGCCCAGCCGCTGGGCCCGATCGGCGCCAAGGCAGTGGAGGTCATGCGGGAGCGGATGTCTGGCGCGCCGCACGTCGGACGCCGTACGCTGTTCGACGTCGCGCTCGTCGAGCGCGACTCGGTCCGCCGCCTCGCGCGCCGGGAGCGCCGCAGCGTGCGCGGCCCGGGCCGGGCCCGCCTGCACAGGGAGACGACATGAGCCATCCATGGGTCGCGCTGGCCGCCGCCGCGCTGCTGGCCGCGGCACCCGCGGAGCCTGCCGCGCCGGCACCCGCCGGCAAGCGCCTGGTCCTCGTCGACCAGGACGGCTCGGGTCCCGGCGGCTCGAACATGATGTCGATGATGGTGCTGCTGCAGGCACCCGACGTCGAGGTGCTGGGCATCACGATCGTCACGGGCAACGCCTGGCGCGACGACGAGGTGCGCCACACGCTGCGCATGCTCGAGCTGATCGGCCGCAGCGACGTGCCGGTGGTGCCGGGCGCGGTGTTCCCGCTGGTGCGCACGCAGGCCGAGACCGCGCTCGCCACCCCGATCGTCGGCCAGGTCGGCTGGCTGGGCGCCTGGGGCCAGAAGCCGGACGCGGTGCCGACCCAGGCGGGGCTCGTCGATGCGCCCAAGCTCAGGACCGTGCTCGGGCCCTTCGACACGCCGCCGCTCATCGAGGGCGAGCCGCACACGCGGCCGCTCGAGGAGGACGCGGCCCACTTCCTGATCCGGCAGGTGCACGCGCACCCGCACGAGGTGACGGTCTACGCCGCCGGGCCGCTGACCAACATCGCCCTCGCCGTGGCGCTCGACCCGCATTTCGCCGAGCTGACGCGCGGCATCGTGATCATGGGCAGCAGCCTCAACCCGCACACCCAGGACGCGGAGTTCGCGACCAGCCCGCGCCACGAGTTCAACTTCTGGTTCGACCCGGAGGCGGCCCGCATGACGCTGCGCGCGCACTGGCCGCGCATCGACGTGACGACGGTCGACGTCTCGATCCAGGCGATGTTCACGCAGGCGATGGTCGAGGAGATCTCGCGCTCGCCGCACCCGGCCGCGCGCTACATCGCCCGGTACTCGCAGGAGCGCTACTACCTGTGGGACGAGCTCGCGGCCTGCGCGTGGCTCGACCCCTCGATCATCACCCGCAGCGTCGAACTCTACATGGACGTCGACGTCAGCCACGGGCCGACGTACGGCGAGACGCTGACCTGGAGCCGGGCGCTCAAGCCGGCGCTCGACCTGCCGCTGGTGCATGCCCAGCTCGAGGTCGACCTGGCGCGGTTCACGCGCCAGTTCGTGGGGCTGATGTCGGCGCCGACGCCGCGCGCCGCGGCGCCCGTCGCGCACTGAGCCGCGCGGCGGGCCCGTGCCCGCCGCATGTGGCTACTGCGCCGCCGCGGCCCGCCCGGCCGCGTGCGCGTCCCAGAGCTTCTCGAGGGCGTAGAACTCGCGGACCCGGGGCAGCATGACGTGGACGATCACGTCGCGCAGGTCGACGAGCACCCACTCGCCCTCGCGCTCGCCCTCCACGCCCATCGGCCGGAAGCCGGCCTCCTTGGCGCGCTCGACGACCCGGCCGGCCAGCGACTTGACGTGCCGGTCGGAGGTGCCGGAGGCGATGACGATGGTGTCGGTGACGTCGGTCAGCTGGCTGACGTCGAGCACCGCGACGTTCTGGGCCTTGAGGTCGTCGAGGGCCGCCGCGACGACCTCGGCGAGCCGGGGCCGGGTCGGGGCCTGGGCCTGGGCCTGGGCCTTGGCCTTGGCCTGAGCCTTGGCCTTGCCCTTGGCCGGCCGCGCGGCGGTCTTGCGGGCGGGACGGGAACTGGTCTTCGTGGTCTTGCGGACAGTCTTTCTGGCGGTCATCCCCGTGCTTCTTCCTTTCGGGCGTAGCAGCCCGATTCCAGGATGATACGACGCACGCCGTCCGGCATCAGGTACCGTGGGTCGCGCCCGGCGTGAATCAGCGCGCGCACGTCCG
>JAFEDP010000015.1 GCA_018241545.1 Pseudomonadota bacterium | reverse complement strand
GTGAAGGCGACGAACGCGCCGACCGGCGTCGTCATCGCGGCGGTGTGCGCAAGCCCGACCAGCGCCGCGCCGGACAGCACGGTGGTCACCGCCAGGCTCACCGGGAACGTGCGCCGCGGCAGGCCGTCGAGGTACAGGATGCAGCCGGTGCCGAACCACCAGAGCAGCACCACGTACAGCACCGGCAGGCCCACTTGCGCCACCGTCGCCTCCTCGCTACCAGACCGGCGCCGTGCGAACCGCGGCCGGCAGCTCGTGATGGCGCACCGGCAGCAGGTAGAGCCGCGCGAAGGTCGCGGTCGCCGCGAGCGCCAGACCGCCGCGCTGCAGCCAGCCGAGCGGCCCGCCGCGCGCCTTGGCGCGCTCCGTCGCGGCGGCGATGCGGCGCAGACGCGCGAAGCCCGCGCGCATGCGCGGGTCGTCGAGCGCCAGAGTCAGCGGGAACACCTGCTTGCTGATCTCCGAGGTGATCTCCAGCACCGCCTCGTCGTAGCCGGTCGGGTCGAGGCCCAGCGCCGCGTGGAACAGCGGTCGGCCGTGGTCGCGCACGTACATGGTGGCGAACACCGCCAGCACGAAGAACCGGATCCACAGGCGGTTGCGTCCCTGCAGCAGCGCCGGGTCGCCCCGCATCAGGATCGCGAAGGCCTCGCCGTGCCGGAACTCGTCGTTGCACCAGCGCTCGAACCACCGGAAGATCGGATGGAAGCGCTTCTCCGGCTGCTTCTCCAGCGCGCGGTAGATCGAGATGTAGCGCGCGTAGCCGATCTTCTCCGACAGGTAGGTAGCGTAGAAGATGAACTTCGGCTTGAAGTAGGTGTACCGCTTGTCGCGCCGCAGCGCGCCGAGGTCGATCGACAGCCCGAAGTCGCGCAGTGCCTGGTTGATGAAGCCGGCATGCCGCGCCTCGTCGCGGGCCATGTAGCCCATCAATGCCTTGATGTCAGGGTTGCGGACCCGGCGCTTGATGTCGCTGTAGAGCACACAGCCGGAGAACTCCGCCGTCACCGAACTGATCAGGAAGTCGAGGAACTCCTGCCGCAGGCCGGGCGGGAGCTCGCGCACTTCGGCGGCAAACTCGGGCGTGCGCTCGAAGTGGTCGCGATTGACGTCGCGCTCGAACTCGGCCATTAGCGCATCGAACTCGGCGCGCACCGGCGTGACGTCGATCCGATCCATCGCCTCGTAGTCCGTGCGATAGAAGCGCGGGGTCAACAGCGTGCTCGCCTCCGCACGCCGCGTCGCGTCCTCGGTCGTGCGGATCAGGTCGGCGACGGCGTCGGCTGGCTCGAGCATGGCGCTCATGGGGCGGTCTCCTGTACGGGGGCCGCGCCGGCGACCAGCAGTCGCGCGAACACGCGGGCATTGTCGGGGCCAAAGGCATCCAGCTCGATGCGCCGTTGAGTACCCTGGTCGATCAGGACCAGGCGCCCGTCGGCGTAGCGGGTCAGGGTGAAGGGGGGCGCGGCGCCAACGCCCTCGCGGTGCCGCTCGTGGACCAGCCCGCGCAGGGCAGCGCGCAGGAAGCCGTTGGTTCCGGGCGCCAGCACGCCTAGCGTTCGCGCATCGGCCGCCCGCGCCACGACGACGGCGCCGTCGGCGCGGTCGGCCACGGTGATGTCCAGGCTCGCCACCGCCGGCAGATCGGCGTAGCGGGTCACGCCGACGTCGGTGCGCCGCGCGAACGCCGCGAGCGCCAGCGTGGCGAGTATCAGCAGCCCCGCGCCGACGACCGCGGCACGCGGCACGTCGCGCGGATCCGCCGGGAGCGGGCGGGCGGCCATCACGCCGCCACCGCGCCGTTCGGGGCCTCGCCGGCGGCCGCGACCGAGCGCGGCGCCCGGAACGCCGGGGCCACGCCGGCCACCACCGCGGCCACCGCGTCGGTCAGGATCCGGCCGGCCACCTGCGGCTCCTCGATCGAGCGCAGCATCGGCTGCGGCCGCGCGTAGCGCCATGGGCGCATGTTCGGCCAGTTCACCAGGTAGTCGACGCGCACGCCACGGACCAGTTCGAGCGGGATATCGCCAGTGCCGTCGCGATGCACGCGCAGGGCCGCGTGGTTGATCTGCGTGAACGGTACGTTGAGGCTGAGCGTCAGTGCGATGCCGCCCCGCACCACCACCCGGCGCGTCGTGATCGTGTAGATCGTGGCACGCGCGCTCAGGTAGGCGAGCGCGCACAGCACCATGAGCGCGCCCGCCGCCAGGGCAACCGGCGCGGCGAACGTGCCGGCGACCTGCGACGCGCTGCCGCCCGCGTGCAGCAGCGTCGCCAGCTGCCAGCCGAGCATCACGGCGAAGTAGGCCGCCACGAGGTCGACGTGGAACGCGCTGCGAGCGAGACTCTGCCAGCGCGGCGACCCCTGCCACAGCACCGCCTCGCCGAGCGGCAGCCCCGCCGGCAGGCCGCGCATCGTCTCGAAGTCGTCGTGGCTCATGTGACTGGCCCGAGCCGCGACGGCTCGGCATAGAGCGTGCCGCCACCGTAGTAGGCGCAGACGCGATCCTCCTCGAGCCGCGTGATGCGGTCGCGCGCCTTGATCGCCGGGACGTCGGCGAAGTGCTTCGCGAGCAGCGCGCGCACGTGGATGCGCCGGTTTTCGCCGTCGATCTTGGCGAACCCGACCGGCAGCAGCACGCGGCGCCCGGCGCCGGAGACGTCGACCTCGAAATAGCGGATCTGCGGCTCCGACAGGTCGATCCAGACGTCGCTGACGGTGCCGGCGACCTTGCCGTCGGCGCCGACGACCTGCATGCCGTTCGGCTGCGGAGACTGCTTCGGGACGAAGAACCCCGCGGCACTCGCGAGCGGCACGATCTTCGGGTGCCCCTCGAGCGTCAGGTCGGGACGATCGTCGCGCTGCGCGTAGCTCGCGGGACCGACGTTATCGAGCATCGGGTTGCTTCCGGTCGGCTCGAGCGGTGCGCCGACGTAGTTGCCGTACGGCCGGGCGGCGATCGGCAGATGGTCGCCGTGCTCGCTGGGCTCGATGACGTCGCCCTCGTCGTGACCGAGGTGGAAGACCTTCGGCTTCGGCAGCGGCGGGAACCCGACGATCGGAACGCGAGGCGCGCGCGCGGAGCGGTCCGATTCGAGCGGATAGCCCTCGCGCTTGTCCTCGCGCCGCAGGTAGAACAGCAGGCCGGCGAAGAAGAACCAGAACGCGTACAGGACGAGCTGGGCCACGTCGATGTACTGAGTGATCGCGCCTGTGGGCTTCATGGGCAACCTCCGTTGCCGGGAACGTTCATCGTGGGCAGTCAACCAACCCGAGCGGCACCGCCGCGGCCGGCGCGGGCGCCGAGGCACGGCGTCCCGCCACTCCAACCAGCGGACCGATGACCGCGAGGGTCACGAACAGCAGCAGGATCTCGAGGGCGTACACCGCGCCGTAGCCGGTCGCCGCGTCGACCATGGCCGGACCCAGCGCCCCGTCCCGGGCCAGCGAGCCGACCCCGTCGCGCAGCGCGCCGCCCAGGAAGATCGCGAGACCGGCGGCGCCGGCCTGTGCCGCGCCCCATGCGCCGAGGGCGAGGCCGTGGTCACCGCCACGCTCGCGTGCCATCGCATCCGCCAGCGTCCCGACGGCAAAGAGGCCGCCGCCGAATCCGATCGCGGTACCACCGATGCGGAACAGCAGCGGCGACTCGAGCGGCGCCGAGAGCACCACGGCCGCGAAGGCGAACAGGCCGACGACCACGCCATAGGCGGCGAGGCGGCAGGGATCGACTCCGGCAGCGAGCCGCCGCGCGGCGATCGCGAACGCCGCCAGCATTCCAGCCGCGAGCATTGCCGTGAGCGTCGTGGTCGCCCCGACCGGCAGGTGCAGCACCTCGCCGCCGTAGGGCTCGAGCACGATGTCCTGCATGTTGAACGCCGCGGTGCCGAGCGCCACCACGACCAGGAAGCGGCGCGCCCGGTCACGCGCCAGGAACGCCTGCCACGTGGCGGCGAAGCTGCGGCGCGGCTCGCCGGACGAGGTGCGCGACGGATCGCGCGCCTCCTGCTTCCACAGCGCCACCGAATTGAGCCCGAAGGTCAGCAGCGCCGCCGCCTGCACGACCTGGATCAGGCGCAGCTCGCTGAAGTGCTGCAGCAGCCGACCGAAGCCCAGGCCCGCGCCCACCATGCCGACCAGCAGCATCACGTACATCAGCGCGACGACGCGCGGGCGGGTCGCGGCCGGTGCGAGGTCGGTGGCGAGCGCGAGCCCGGCGGTCTGCGTCACCTGCAGCCCGACCCCGGTGAGCAGGAACGCGAGCGCCGCGCCGAACTGCCCGAGGAAGGCCGGCCCGCGGTTGTCGCCGGACAGCAGGATCAGGGCGAACGGCATGATCGCGAGGCCGCCGAACTGCAGCAGCGTGCCCATCCAGATGTACGGCACGCGCCGCCAGCCGAGCGCGGAGCGGTGGTTGTCGGAGCGGAACCCCACCAGGGCGCGGAACGGCGCGAACACGAGCGGCAACCCGACCATCAGCGACACGAGCCACGCGGGCACACCGAGCTCGACGATCAGCACCCGGTTGAGCGTCCCGATCAGGAGCACCGTCGCCATGCCAACGGTGACCTGGAACAGCGACAGGCGCAGCAGCCGCGGCAGGGGCAGCTCGACGCTCGCGGCGTCGGCAAACGGCAGGAACTCCGGCCCGAGGCGGGTCCAGAGGCGCGCCATGCCGCGTGCCAGCGTTGCGGCGGGCGTCGTCATGCGGGCCGAATCTCCATGGCCTGCGAGGTATAGAAGCCCGACGAAACGCGCTGCGTGCGCCCGATCCGCCAGTGCTCGAGGCCGGACTGCGAGCCGAGCACCGCCGCGAGGCGCTGCGGCGCCACGGGCTCGATGGCCGGGGCCCGATGGGACTGGTGCGGGATCAGCCGACCAACGGCGTGCATCAGCGCGAGCGGCAGCGTGCGCGGCGCGAACGTGAACACGATCGCCGCGCGGGTGCGCGCGGCGAGCCCGGCCAGAACGCGTGCCGCGTCGGCTGCCCGGTAGTGGATCAGCGAGTCCATGCAGACGACGTAGTCGAACTGCCCGAGCGCCGGGTCGAGCATGTCGCCGACCCGGAACTCCACCCGCCCGCGCCCGAGGTCGTGCGGCCAGCGCTCACCGGCGAGCCGCACGAGCTGCGCCGACAGGTCGATCGCCAGCACGTCGGCACCGCGGCGCGCGGCCTCGACCGACAGCGCGCCGGTACCGCAGCCGGCGTCCAGGAGCCGCCGGCCGGACAGGTCGTCCGGCAGCCATGACAGCAGCGTCGCCCGCATCCGGTCGCGACCGGCGCGCACGGTCGCGCGCACCCGCCCGACCGGCGCGTCCGAGGTCAGGCGGGTCCAGGCCTCGACCGCGGTCCGGTCGAAGTAGGTCTCGATCTCGCCGCGGCGGGCGGCGTAGCTGTCCGGCACGGCCATGTCAGTCGAACCCCAGCAGGTCGAAGATCTCGCGGTCCTTGAGCGGGCCCGCCGGCAGCGGGTCGACGCCATTCCACAGCAGCTCAGCGAGCTGCAGGTACTCGTTCTGCACCGCCTCGAGCTCGGCGGACGGCTCCATCTCGAACAGCGTCGCCTTCTTGAGGCGGCTGCGGCGTATCACGTCCAGATCCGGGAAGCGCGCCATGGTCTTGAGGCCGGTGCGCGAGTTGAAGCGGTCGATCTGGTCGGTCGCCGCGCTGCGGTTGGCGATGACGCCGCCGAGGCGCACCTGGTAGTTCTTGGACTTCGCCTGGATCGCGGCCACGATGCGGTTCATCGCGAAGATGGAATCGAAGTCGTTCGCGGTCACGATCAGCGCCCGGCTCGCATGTTGCAGCGGCGCGGCGAAGCCGCCGCAGACGACGTCGCCGAGCACGTCGAAGATCACGACGTCCGTGTCGTCGAGCAGGTGGTGCTCCTTTAGAAGCTTCACCGTCTGTCCGACGACGTAGCCGCCGCAGCCGGTGCCGGCCGGCGGCCCCCCGGCCTCGACGCACAGCACGCCGTTGTAGCCCTCGAAGACGAAGTCCTGCGGGCGCAGCTCCTCCGGGTGGAAGTCGACCGACTCGAGCACGTCGATCACGGTCGGCATCAGCTGCTTGGTGAGCGTGAAGGTCGAGTCGTGCTTCGGATCGCAGCCGATCTGCAGCACGCGCTTGCCGAGCTTCGAGAACGCCACTGAGAGGTTCGAGGACGTCGTGCTCTTGCCGATGCCGCCCTTGCCGTAGATCGCGAACACCTTGGCGGTGCCGATCTTGAGGTCCGGGTCGAGCGGCACCTGCACGCTGCCCTCGCCGTCCGGCCGCGGGCCGCGCTGGATCGCTGATACGGGTATGGATACTGCATTCATGCGGCGATTCCCTCGACAACGCCCTCGACGCGATCCTCGAGCTCCTCGCCGGCACGGCGCAGGGCCTCGAGCGTCTGCTCGTCGGGAGACCAGTAATGGCGCTCGTGCGCCTCGAGCAGGCGGCTGGCGACCTTCGCCGAGGCCGCGGGATTGAGCTTGGCGAGACGCTCGCGCATCTCGGGATCGAGCATGAAGGTGCGGGTCAGCTGCTCGTACACCCACGGCGCGACCTCGCCGGTGGTCGCAGACCAGCCCATGGTGTTGGTCACGTGGATCTCGATCTGGCGCACGCCCTCGTAGCCGTGCTTCAGCATCCCCTCATGCCACTTCGGGTTGAGCATCCGCGTGCGGGTCTCGAGCGCGACCTGCTCGGCCAGCGTTCGCACGGTGCCGGCACCCTGCGTCTCGTCGCCGATGTAGACCGGCGCCGCGTGTCCGCCCTTGGCGCGGCGCACCGCGCGACTGATGCCGCCGAGCGTGTCGAAGTAGGTGTCCACGGTGGTGACGCCGACCTCGACCGAATCGAGGTTCTGGTAGGCGAGGTCGACGTTGGCGAGCACTCGCTGCAGCAGGGCCGCCTGCTGCGCCGGCCGGCCGCTGCGGCCGAACGCGAAGCTCTTGCGGCGGGTATAGGTCTCTGCGAGCTCGTCCTCGTCGTCCCAGCGGCTGTTCTCGATCAGGTGGCTGACGTTGGCGCCGTATGCGCCCTCGGCGTTGCCGAACACGCGCAGCGCCGCCGTCTCGAGGTCGCAGCCGCAGTCGGCCTGGTACTGCAGCGCGTGCTTGCGGACGAAATTGAGCTCCGCCGGCTCATCAGCCGCCGCGGCGAGGAACGCGGCCTCGGCCAGCAGCTTGATCTGAAGCGGCAGCAGGTCGCGGAAGATGCCCGACAGCGTCGCCACCACGTCGACACGCGGGCGTCCGAGCTCCGCGAGCGGGATCAGTTCGGCGCCGGCGAGCCGGCCGTAGCCGTCGAAGCGCGGTCGCGCGCCGAGCAGTGCGAGCGCCTGGGCGATCGGGCCTCCCTCCGTCTTCAGGTTGTCGGTCCCCCACAGCACCATCGCAATGGACTCGGGGAACGGCTGACCGTCCGCGACGTGCCGCTCGAGCAGTCGCGTGGCCTGGCGCGCGCCGTCCCGCACCGCTGCCGCGCTCGGGATGCGGAACGGGTCGAAGCCGTGCAGGTTGCGCCCGGTCGGCAGGATCTGCGGCGTGCGCAGCAGGTCACCGCCCGGCGACGGCGGGAGGAAGCGTCCGTCGAGCGCGCGCAGCAGCCCCGCGATCTCGTGATCGGCGGCGAGCAGCCCGTCGATGCGCGCGAGTTCCGTGAGCGTGGCGAGCGTGGTATCGGTCGGCTCGATCCCGGTCGCCGCGAGCGCGGCGGCGGCGTCACGCCCGGCGACCAGCGCCTCGACCGCCGCCCGTGGCGGCGCGCCGGACGGGTGGCCGTCCGCCACCGCGAGCAGGAGATCGACGCGCTCGGCGGGCTCGGGCACGCCGCCGACGACGTGCAGGCCGTGCGGGATCAGCGTGTACTCGAGCTCGAGCACCTTGGCGCCGAGCGCGGCGACCTCGACCTCGGCGTCCTCGCCCCAGGCGGGTGCCGCGCTCGCGAGGTCGAGCCCGCTGGCCTGCGCCTGAATGACCTCGGCGAGGGCGGCACGGTCGGCCGCGCAGGCGCCGGACTGCATGCGCCAGCGCTCGACCGACTCCTTGAGCTCGCACAGACCCTTGTACAGACCGGCGCGTGCAATCGGCGGGGTCAGGTAGCTGACCAGGGTCGCCGCCGAGCGGCGCTTGGCGATCGTGCCCTCGGAGGGATTGTTGGAGGCGTACAGGTACACGTTCGGCAGATTGCCCATCAGGCGCTCCGGCCAGCAGGCGCCCGACAGACCGGTCTGCTTGCCGGGCATGAACTCGAGGGCGCCGTGCGTCCCGAAGTGCAGCACGACGTGCGCGCCGAAGTCCTCGCGCAGGTAGCGGTAGAACGCGGAGAAGGCGTGCGTCGGGGCGAACCCCTTCTCGAACAGCAGCCGCATCGGGTCGCCTTCGTAGCCGAACGACGGCTGGACGCCGACGAACACGTTGCCGAAGCGCTCCCCGAGCACGTGCAGGTGACGCCCGTCGCTCTGGTGCTTGCCCGGCGCCCGCCCCCACTGCGACTCGATCTCGGCGAGCCAGCGCTCGCGGCGCACGTGGTCGTCGACCGGGATGCGCGCATGCACGTTGGCGAGCGCGCCGAACTGGGCGGCGTTGCCATGGATGATGCGCTCGCGCAGCTCGTCGGCACTCGCCGGCAGGTTGACGGTGTACCCCGCCTGCGCCATCGCCGTCAGCGTACGCTGCAGCGACTCGAACACCGCGAGGAACGCCGCCGTGCCGCTGTTGCCGGCGTGCGGCGGGAAGTTGAACAGCACGATCCCGACCTTGCGCTCGGCGCGGCTGCTGCGGCGCAGCGCCACGAGCCGCGCGACGCGATCGGCGAGCGCATCGGCGCGCTCCGGGCACGGGCGCATGTCGTGGCCCTGCTCCGGCCCGGGGAACTCGCAGCCGCGGGCGCAGCCGCGGCAGCCGCCGGCGCCGGACACGCGGCCGCCGAACACGGTGGGCGCGGTGGCGCCGTCGAGCTCGGGGATCGCGACCATCATCGTGCTCTCGACCGGCAGCAGCCCGCGGCCGGAGTCGGCCCACTCCTCGAGCGTCTGGAACTCCACGGGGTGGGCCGCGACATACGGCACGTCGAGGCGCACCAGCACCTCCTCGGCGGCCTTGGCGTCGTTGTAGGCCGGGCCACCGACCAGCGAGAAGCCGGTCAGGGACACGAGCGCGTCAATGCGCGGCACGCCGCCGTCCACGAAGAACTGGTCGACCGCCGGGCGCACGTCGAGCCCGCTCGCGAACGCCGGCACGACCCTGAGCCCGCGTGCCTCGAGCGCGCGGATGACGCCGTCGTAGTGCGCGGAGTTGCCCGCCAGCACGTAGGAGCGCAGCACCAGCAGGCCGACGGTTCCCACGGCCGCCGGCGCCGCCGGCAGGGTCGCGGCACTGGCGCTGATGCGGTTGCGCAGTGCCGGGTGGTACACGCCGACCTCGGGATAGTCGACCGGCGCCTCGGCGCGCACGTACTCTCGCAGCCCGCGGCGCGGGCCGTCGGCGTAGCGCGCGATCAGCGCGCGCACCATGTTGGCGACGTTGGCTTCGGAGCCGGCGAAGAAGTACTGCAGCGTCAGGAAGTACGCGCGCACATCCTGGGCGGTGCCCGGAATGAAGCGCAGCAGCTTCGGGATCCGCCGCAGCATGCGCATCTGCTGGGCACCGGTCGTGCCCTCGGAGCCGTGGCGGCGCTTGGGGCGCAGGCGCTTGAGCAGGCTCATCGCGCCGCTCTCGCTGCCGTCCATCCTGAACCCGCCCATGCGGGTGAGCTTCATGACCTCGCCCGCCGACATGGCGCACACCAGCGCATCGCAGGCGTCGCGCCGTGCCGCCAGCGCGTCCAGCACGGGCTGGAAGTGATCCTCCATGAACAGCATCGTGACGACGATGATGTCGGCGGCCGCGATCGCCTCGCGGCAGCGCTCGAGGGTCGCCGGGCTCGCGCCCCAGTCCGCCGCCACGTGCATCGACAGCGACAGCCCCGGCAGCTCGCGCCGCAGTGCCGCCGCCGCCCGTTGCGTCGCGCTCGCCAGATGCGCGTCCATCGTCACCATGACGACGCGGATCGGCGTGTCGCGACCGGGGGCCTCAGCGACCGAAGTGCGCTTTCGCGTCATAGAGTGTCCCAACGGTGATCGTGGCCACGCCCCGCTCGTGGGCGTAGCGCTCGGTGTTGCGCCGCGCCTTGCCACGGACGAAGAACGGGATCTTGCGGAGCTCGAGCTCCGCCTCCGGGTCCCAGGCGCAGGTCGGCTCGGTGCCCGCCGTCGTGGCCGCGGCTGGCGCGATGGCCGCCGGGGACGGCTCCTCCGCCGTGACCGCCGGCCCGCGCGGTGCCTCGGGGCGCGACGCCACGGTGCCGAGGTGCGACGGCGCCACGCCATCGTGGAACTCGAAGTCGTCGCGAAACATCGTCAGCAGGTGTTCCTCGAGTCCCATCATCAGCGGGTGCACCCACGTGTCGAACAGCACGTTGGCGCCCTCGAAGCCCATCTGCGGCGAGTAGCGCGCCGGGAAGTCCTGCACGTGGACGGGCGCCGAGATCACGGCGCACGGGATCCCGAGCCGCTTGGCGATGTGGCGCTCCATCTGCGTGCCGAGTACGAGCTCGGGCTGCAGCTCCGCGACGCGGGCCTCGACCTCGAGGTAGTCGTCGGTGATCAGCGCCTCGATGCCGTAGTGCGCGGCAGCCTCGCGCACGTCGCGCGCGCGCTCGCGGCTGTAGGTGCCGAGGCCCGCCACCGTGAACCCCAGCTCCTCGGTCGCGACCCGCGCCGCGGCGACCGCGTGCGTGGCGTCGCCAAAGATGAACACGCGCTTGCCGGTCAGGTAGGTGGAGTCGACCGAGCGGCTGTACCACGGCAGCCGCGACGCAGCCGGCGCCAGCGCCGCGGAAGGATCGACCCCGGCGATGCGCGCCACCTCGAGCACGAAGTCGCGCGTCGCGCCGACGCCGATCGGCACCGTCGCGACCGTCGGCTGGCGGAAGGCGCGCGCCAGCCAGTCTGCGGTCGGCGCAGCGATCTCCGGGTACAGCACGACGTTGAAGTCCGCCTCCCCGAGCCGTGCGAGGTCGGCGGGCCGCGCGCCGAGCGGCGCGACTACGTGCACGTCGATGCCGAGGGTCGCGAGCAGGCGCGTCACCTCGGTAACGTCGTCCCGGTGCCGAAAGCCCAGCGCGGTCGGCCCGAGCACGTTGCAGCTCGGCCGGCGGCCCGCTTCGCGCGGCGGTCGTGGCGTGCCGGGTGGCAGCGCCGACGGCCCGGCGAGAGCGCGCGCCATCCGGTAGAGCGTCTCGGCCGCCCCCCAGTTTTCCTTGCGCTGGTACGCGGGCAGCTCGAGCGGAATCACCGGCACCGGCAGCGCGAGCGCCTGGGCGAGCCCGCCCGGGTCGTCCTGAATGAGTTCGGCCGTGCACGAGGCGCCGACCAGGATCGCCTCGGGCCGGAAGCGCTCGTAGGCGTCGCGCACCGCGCCCTGGAAGAGCTCGGCGGTGTCGGCGCCGAGATCACGCGCCTGGAACGTCGTGTAGGTGACCGGCGGACGCGCGGCCCGGCGCTCGATCATGGTGAACAGCAGGTCCGCGTACGTGTCGCCCTGCGGGGCGTGGAGCACGTAGTGCACGCCCTGCATCGCCGTCGCGACCCGCATCGCGCCGACGTGCGGCGGGCCTTCGTATGTCCAGAGCGTGAGCTTCATGGCTCAGACCGCCAGGCGCAGGCGCCGCACCAGCGGGCGCGCGAACAGCTCGGCGAGGTCCGCCGCCTGCTCGTGGCCGTGAATCGGCGTGAATACGAGTTCGATCGACCACTTCGTCGTGAGCCCCTCCGCCTCGAGCGGGTTGGCGAGGCCCAGCCCGCAGACGACCACGTCGGGGCGGGCGGCGCGGCAGCGCTCGAGCTGCCGCTCGACGTCCTGGCCTTCGGTCACCAGCGTGCCGTCCGGCAGCTGCTCGAGCTCCGCCTCCAGCAGTCGCCGGTGCAGGTAGGGCGTGCCAACCTCGGCGAGCTCCATGCCGAGTTCGCGCGACAGGAAGCGTGCCAGCGGCACCTCGAGCTGCGAGTCGGGGAACAGGAATACGCGCCGGCCGGCCAGCTCGCGGCGGTGGCGCTCGAGCGCCTGGCGGGCGCGCGCCTCGCCCGGGCCCACCACGGCGTCGAAGCGTCCGTCACCGACGTGCCAGGCATTGGCCGCGGCCCGCAGCCACGCGGTCGTGCCGTCGGCGCCGAACGGGAACGGGGCCGGCAGCAGCGTCGCGCCGCGCTCCTCGAGCGCCCGCAGGGTGTCGGGGAGGAACGGCTGCGCGAGCAGCACGCGCGTGCCCGGACCGACGGCGGGCAGCTCGGTCGAACGGCGCGGTGGCAGGAACTGGACGGGCGCGATGCCGAGGCCGGCAAACAGGCGCCGGAACTGGTCCTCGACGATGTCGGGCAGCACGCCGGCGACGAGCAGCGAGGGGGCCGCGTCGGCACGCGCCTCGGGCAGCGTCGGGACGAGCGACGCGAGGCAGGCGTCCTCCCCCTGCGTGAAGGTCGTCTCGATACCGCTGCCGG
Organism: Pseudomonadota bacterium; assembly: GCA_018241545.1. Lineage (GTDB taxonomy): Bacteria > Pseudomonadota > Gammaproteobacteria > Steroidobacterales > Steroidobacteraceae > CAIKZZ01. Next base: position 7,388 of record JAFEDP010000015.1, on the reverse strand, counting down.
AATAGTGGCGGATGCGAACGCGTGGCTCGAAGCTGCGTGACAGCCGTGCCGCGGCCCGCGCGAGATCGAGCTTGATGACCTCCGACGGGCACGAACCGACCAGGAACAGCAGCCGGATGTCCGGACGGCGTTCGAGCAGCTGCGTGACGGCCCGGTCGAGCTCGTCGTTCGCGTCGGCGAGGCCCGCCAGGTCGCGATCCTCGATGATCGCGGTCGCAAAGCGCGGCTCGGCGAAAATCATCACGCCGGCTGCCGACTGGATCAGGTGCGCACACGTGCGCGAGCCGACGACCAGGAAGAACGCGTCCTGGATCTTGCGGTGCAACCAGATGATCCCGGTCAACCCGCAGAACACCTCGCGCTGCCCGCGCTCCGCGCGCACCGTGAGCCCGGTACGCACCGTCTCGGGGCGCGTCGCGCAGCCGCTGGCGGGCACGGCGCTCACGGCGCCCCTCCGGCGACCAGCGACGGTCGGACTGCTGAGAACTCGTACTGGACACGGCGAGCGGCGCGCAGCTTCAGCAGGAACTGCGCGGCATTGACGACATAGGTCCCATAGGCGGACAGTGCGATCAGCATCTGGGCGCGGGCATCCAGCCAATGGCCCAGCAGCGCCACGAGGTACGCGGTGTGCAGCGCGATGACCAGCATGCTGACGACGTCCTCCCAAAAGAACGCGCGCGCGAACAGGTACTGGCCGAACACGTCGCGCTCCCACAGCGCGCCGGTCACCATGATCGTGTAGAGCACCGCCGTCTTGACGACGATCGAAATCGTCGCGGCCTCGAGGCCGCGGCCGGTCGCGAGGAAGCGCACGACGAGGCTCAGGCTCACGAGGAAAACGAGGAATTGCAGCGGAGCGAGCACGCCCTGGACGAGCGTCCACGGCGAGCGGTCTCGACGCTGCAGCTGCTCGACCGTGTAGAGCGGGGTCGTCACGCGGGCCTCGTGAGCGAATGCCGGCCGCAGACCGGCTATCGAGTTGTCCCCCATGGGGCAACCCTAGTCCCGGCTGCGCGACGCTGTCAACATGGCTAGACGTAAATGCAACTTGACAGTCTGAGTTTGGGGGGCGCATGGTCGGACGAAGCTCGAGGCATCTCGCGCTGCGGCCCGACCGACAGGGGACCTTCGGCTGGAACGAAGGCGGCCAAGCAGCTCTTAGGGCAGCCTTGGAAGCTGCCCGGGGGCAGACGGGGAGCGCGAAGATGACCGTGTCCGTGCACGACGTGCTGGATGGTCTGGGGGACGAATTCAGCTGCGGGGCGCCCGCCGGCGAGACGGCCACGCGCCGCGCTCCAAAATCCCGGCGCGGCCGCCGGAACGACGAGACGCAAGGACGGCTAGTGGCGCTCGCGCGCACCATCGAGGGTGAAATCGTCCCGCGGCTGCTGCTGGCCCGCGGCACGACGCCGCTCGATGCGCGCGCGCAGCCGCCGGCGAGCCCCGGCGCGACCGTCATCGCCGCCGCCGACATCGAGGAACTGGTGCGGCTGCTGCTTGCGCACGACTCGGGCGTGGCGGCGGCGTTCGCGAACTCGATCCACCAGCGCGGGACGCCGCTCGAGACCATCTGCCTCGCCCTGCTCGCGCCGGCCGCCCGGCGCCTCGGCGAGCTGTGGACCGAGGACCGCGCCGATCTGATCGAGGTGACGCTCGGCCTGTGCCGGCTGCAGACGCTGCTGCGGGACTTCAGCCACGAGCACCGCGACGAGGTCGACCTGCGGATCTACGGCCGCTCGGTGCTGCTGGTGCCCGCGCCGGGCGAGCAGCACACGTTCGGGCTGCAGCTGGTCGCCGAGTTCTTCCGGCGCGCCCGCTGGGATGTCTGGGCCTCGTTCCCGTCCAGCGAGCGCGAGCTCCTGGACCTGGTGGCCCGCGAGCACTTCGCGCTGGTCGGCCTCACGGTCGGCTGCGAGAGCCGGCTCGAGGCGCTCGGCGCACGGATCAAGGCGGTGCGGCGCGCCTCGCGCAACAAGCACCTCGGGGTAATGGTCGGCGGGCGGGTGTTCGCCGAGCATCCGGAACTCGCCGCGACCGTCGGCGCCGATGCCACCGCCGCCGACGGACACGAGGCCCTGCGGGTGGCCGCCAATTTCGTCGAGGCAATCGCTCACGGCAGCTGAACGATTGGATTTGTCAACTTCCCGAGACAGATCGACGGTAAGTGTCTACAATTCACGCCGCTTGACCGATCGGTAGGCGGCTCGTGAAGCAGTTCAACGCAGCGCGAAAATGGCTCGGCGACGTCGACGCCGACGGCGCCGCGCGCCTGCTGACCGCCACGGCGGACATCGCGCTCGTGATCGGGCCCGGCGATCCCGGCATCGTCCGCGACGTCGCCATCGGCAACGACGACGTCGCCCGCGAGATCAAGAACAATAATTGGGTGGGCAAGCCCTGGGTGGACCTCGTCACCGTCGAGAGCCGCCCCAAGGTCATCGAACTGCTGCGCGACGCCGCGGCGAACGCCGCGCCGCGCTGGCGCCACGTCAACCACCCCTCCGCGGCCGCGCAGGACGACCTGCCCGTCCTCTACTCCGCGACCCAGCTCGGCAAGAAGGGCTGTATCGTCGCCATCGGGCGCAGCCTGCGACCGGTCGCGACGCTCCAGCAGCGCCTGCTCGAGGCGCAGCAGGCGATGGATCGCGAGTATGCGCGCCTCAATCAGGCCGAGACGCGCCACCGGCTGCTGTTCCAGGTGTCCTCGGAGGCGGTGCTGATCGCGGAAGCCGCGAGCGGCCGCGTCGTCGAGGCCAACCCGGCGGCGGCCCGGCTGCTCGAGGGCGCCCAATCGAGCCTGATCGGCCGCGGCCTGCTCGACCCGTTCGATGCCAAGAGCCGCCGCGGCCTCGAGACGCTGCTCGGCAGCGTGCGCGCGACCGGCCGCACCAGCGAGGCGCGCGGCCGGCTGGCGCAGGGCGGCGACGAGCTCAACGTCTCGGTCTCGCTGTTCCGCGAGGACCGTGCGGCGTTCTTCCTGGTGCGGCTGACTTCCCGCAAGGGGACGCTCGCGACCGCCCCGTCCGCGCAGGACTCGCGCGTGATGGAGATCGTCGAGAGCAGTCCCGACGCCTTCCTGGTCACCGGCCTCGACGGCCGGGTCGAGTTCGCCAACCGCGCGTTCCTCGACATGGTTCAGCTGGCCACGGTCGAGCAGGTGCGCGGCGAGCCGCTGGAGCGCTGGCTCGGCCGGCCGGGCGTCGACTTCAACCTGCTGGCGGCGCACCTGCGCGAGCACGGCTCGATCCGCCTGTTCGCCACCACGCTGCGCGGCGAGTACGGCGGCAGCACCGACGTCGAGATCTGCGGCGTCTCGGTGCAGGAGAGCGCACGTCCCTGCCTCGGCTTCACGATCCGCAACGTCGTGCAGCGCGTCACCGCCGAGCGGCGCGCGACCCGCGACCGGCCGCGCTCGGTCGAGCAGCTGACCGAGCTGGTCGGGCGGGTACCGCTCAAGGAGCTGGTGCGCGAGTCGAGCGACATGATCGAGAAGCTTTGCATCCAGGCGGCCCTCGAACTTACCGGCGACAACCGCGCCTCGGCGGCCGAGATTCTCGGCCTCAGCCGCCAGAGCCTGTACGCCAAACTGCGGCGCTACGGCCTCGGCGACCTCGAGTCCGCCGACGACCCCGCGACCGCGTCCGGGCGCTAAAACGGGTTCTGTAAATCGCCCTTGACAGTCCTGTTCGTCAGGACTAGTTTCCAGTCATGGCCCGCTCCTCCACGCATCCCGTCGGCTCGTTCGCGCTGCCGCCGGTGACGGCCATCGTCGAGCTGCTGAAGCCGATCACCTGGTTCCCGCCCATGTGGGCCTTCGTCTGCGGTGTGGTGTCCTCGGGCGTGACGAGCGGCGTGCGCTGGCCGCTGCTGCTCGGCGGAATCGCGCTCACCGGTCCGCTGGTCTGCGGCACGAGCCAGGCCGTCAACGACTGGTTCGACCGCCACGTCGACGCGATCAACGAGCCGAAGCGCCCGATCCCGTCCGGACGGCTGCCGGGCCGCACCGGGCTCTATGTCGCCATCGCCTGGACGCTCGCCTCGCTCGGCGTCGCCTACGCGCTCGGCCCGTGGGTGCTCGCGGCCGCCGCGCTCGGGCTCGCGCTCGCCTGGGCATACAGCGCCCCGCCGCTGCGCCTCAAGCGCAACGGCTGGTGGGGCAACAGCGCGGTAGCGGCGTGCTACGAGGGCCTGCCGTGGGTGACCGGCGCAGCGGTGATGATGGGCAGCGCGCCGCCCGGACGCATCCTGCTGGTCGCGGCGCTGTACAGCTTGGGCGCCCACGGCATCATGACGCTGAACGACTTCAAGTCGATCGCCGGCGACCGCCGCATGGGCATCCGCTCGCTGCCGGTGCAGCACGGCATCGTCAATGCGGCGGCGATGGCCTGCTTCATCATGGCGCTGCCGCAGCTGATCGTGATCGGGCTGCTGGTGGCCTGGGGCCACGTCGGCTTCGCGGCCGGCGTCGGGCTGCTGCTGCTCGCGCAGCTGTACCTGATGGAGCAGCTGCTCGACCGACCCCGCGAGCTCGCACCGTGGTACAACGCCACGGGCGTCAGCCTCTACGTCACCGGCATGCTCGTGAGTGCGTTCGCGCTGCGCGCGATCGCCTGATCCCATGGACGGTGCGCGGCGCGCCCTCGGCTGGGTCGGCATCGTCCGCCTCGGGCTGGTCCAGACCGCCATCGGCGCCGTGGTGGTGCTCGCCACCTCGACCCTCAACCGCGTGATGATCGTCGAGTTCGCGCTGCCGGCCACCGTGCCGGGCGCGCTGGTGGCGCTGCACTACGCGATCCAGCTTGCGCGACCGCGCTTCGGCCACGGCTCCGACGTCGGCGGCCGGCGCACGCGCTGGATCCTCGGCGGCATGGCGCTGCTGGCCGCGGGCGGCGTACTCGCGAGCGCCGCGACCGCACTGCTCGCCACCTCGCGCGCGCTCGCACTGCCGCTCGCCGCGCTCGCCTACGCGCTGATCGGTCTTGGCGTCGGCGCGGCCGGTACCTCGCTGCTGGTGCTGCTCGCCACCGAGGTCGCGCCGGCGCGGCGCGCCGCCGCGGCGACGATCGTCTGGATCATGATGATCGCCGGCTTCGCCGTGGCCTCCGGGGTCGCCGGTGCGTTCCTCGACCCGTTCTCCCCCGCCCGGCTGGTCCAGGTCGTCGGCTGCGCGGCGCTGGCAGCGTTAACGCTGGCGGCACTCGCCATCGCCGGCGTCGAACGCGCGCCAGACGCGAGCGGGTCGGCGGCGCCGCGTCCTGCTGCGCAGCGGGCCTTCGGCGCAGCGCTGCGCCAGGTCTGGGCGGAGCCGCGCACGCGGCGCTTCGCCGCCTTCGTGTTCATCTCGATGCTGGCCTACAGCGCTCAGGAGCTGGTGCTCGAGCCCTTCGGGGCGCGCGTCTTCGGCCTGACGCCCGGCCAGTCGGCGCGCCTCTCGGGCACGATGCATGCGGGTGCGGTCGCCGGCATGGTCCTGGTCGCGATCACGGCGACGTGGCTGCGGGTTGGCACGCTGCGGCACTGGGTCGTCGGCGGCTGCGGCGCCTCCGCCGCCGCGCTCGTGGCACTCGCCGGCGGCGGGCTCGCGGGCGCCGGCTGGCCGCTGACGCCGGCCGTATTCGCGCTCGGCGTCGCGACCGGCAGCTTCGCGGTCGCGGCGATCGGCTCGATGATGGAGCTCGCCGGCGGCACGCGCGACGGGCGCGAGGGCGTGCGCATGGGCCTGTGGGGCGGCGCACAGGCCGTGGCCTTCGCCGTCGGCGGCCTGGCGGGCACCGGCGCGATGGACCTCAGCGGGCTGCTCATCGCCCGACCGGGACCGGCCTACGCCAGCGTGTTTGTGGCCGAGGCGCTGCTGTTCCTGGCCGCGGCCCGGGTGGCAACGGCCGTCGAGTGGACGCCAGCGGCGCGTCCCGCGCCCGCCCCACAGCCCGCCGAGATCACGCCCTGCGCGCCGCAGCCGGCGACGAGGTGACCACCATGCCCGAGCTCGCACCGTTCGACGTACTCGTAGTGGGCGGCGGTCCGGCCGGCGCGACCGCGGCCCACGACCTCGCGCGCGGCGGCCGGCAGGTAGCGCTGCTGGATCGCGCCGGGCGGATCAAGCCCTGCGGCGGCGCGATCCCGCCCCGGCTGATCCAGGACTTCGAGATCCCCGACTCGCAGCTGGTCGCGAAGATCGACGGCGCGCGGATGGTCTCGCCCTCGAACCGCCGCGTCGACATGCCGATCGACGGCGGCTACGTGGGCATGGTCGACCGCGCGACCTTCGACGAGTGGCTGCGCGAGCGAGCCGCCGGCGCCGGCGCCGTGCGCCTCACCGGCAGCTTCGAGGAACTGACGCGCGAGGGCGGCGGCGCCTCGGTGCGCTACCGGCGCGCCGACGGCAGCGAGGGCCGGGTACGCGCCCGCGCGGTGATCGGCGCCGATGGCGCCAACTCGGCCGTGGCTCGCCAGTGCATTCCCGGAGCCGGCGACACGCCGTTCGTGGCGGCCTACCACGAGATCGTCCGGTCGCCGCCCGATGGCGCCGGGGACTTCGCGGCGACGCGCTGCGACGTCTGGTACCAGGGCGAGGTGTCGCCCGACTTCTACGGCTGGGTGTTCCCGCACGGGCCGACGACCAGCGTGGGGGTGGGCAGCGCACGCAAGGGCTTCTCGCTGCGCTCGGCGACCGCGGAGCTGCGCCGGCGCGCCGGGCTCGACGGCCTCGAGACGGTGCGCCGCGAGGGCGCCCCGATACCGCTCAAGCCGCTCAAGCGCTGGGACGACGGCCGCCGGGTGCTGGTCGCGGGCGACGCGGCCGGCGTCGTCGCGCCCGCCTCCGGCGAGGGGATCTACTACGCGATGGCGAGCGCGCGCCTCGCGGCCTCAGCCGTGGACGAGTTCCTGGCCACCGGCGACGCGCGCATCCTCGGTACGGCGCGGCGCCGCTTCATGGCCGAGCACGGCCGCGTATTCTGGGTGCTGGGGCTGCTGCAGTACTTCTGGTACTCGAGCGACCGGCGGCGCGAGCGCTTCGTGAAGATGTGCGAGGACCCGGACGTGCAGCGACTGACGTGGCAGGCCTACATGCACAAGCGCCTCGTGCGCCGCGACCCGCTCGCGCACCTGCGGGTGTTCGTCAAGGACACTGCGCACCTGCTGGGCCTGGCGCGGACCTGAGGACGGGGTCCCGATGAACGGCGGCGCGCTCGGCTGGCTGGCGTCGGCGGGCCTGGTGGACGCGATCCTCGCGATGATGCTGATCGAGGCGGCCACGCTCGGGGTGTTCCACCGCCTCACCGGCCGGGGCATCCCGCTGCGCGAAATCGCTCCGGCGATCCTCGCCGGCGCGCTGCTGCTGCTCGCGCTGAGGTCCTCGCTGACCGGGCACGCCGCGCTGCTGC
>JAFEDP010000159.1 GCA_018241545.1 Pseudomonadota bacterium | reverse complement strand
CGTCCTCGCCGGCGCCCGCGCCGGGCACGAGTTGCTTGAGGGCGACGCGCTCGAGGAGGCCCGCGAGCTCCACGAGCACCTGGTCGTAGTCGGGGGCGTGCTCGTCGAGCGCGCGCAGCGTCGCGACCAGCGCCGCCGCGTCCCCGGCGGCCAGCGCCTCGGCGAGGCGCACCACGTGGCCGCGGTCAATGGTGCCGAGCATGGCGCGCACGTCGGCCTCGACGATGCGGTTCGCGCCGAACACCAGCGCCTGGTCGAGCAGCGACAGCGCATCGCGCAGGCTGCCGTCCGCGGCGCGCGCCAGCAGCGGCAGCGCCGCCGGCTCCGCCGCGATGCCCTCGGCGGCGAGGATGGCGGTGAGGCGCTCGACGATCAGCGATGGCGGCAGGCGCTTGAGGTGGAACTGCAGGCAGCGCGAGACGACCGTGACCGGCAGCTTCTGCGGGTCGGTCGTCGCCAGCAGGAACTTGACGTGCGGCGGCGGCTCCTCGAGCGTCTTGAGCAGCGCGTTGAAGGAGTGCCCCGAGAGCATGTGCACCTCGTCGATGAGGTACACCTTGTAGCGGCCGCGCGCCGGCGCGTACTGGACGTTCTCGAGCAGCTCGCGCGTGTCCTCGACCTTGGTGCGCGAGGCGGCGTCGACCTCGATCAGGTCGACGAAGCGCCCCTCGTCGATCTCGCGGCACGCGCTGCAGGTCCCGCACGGACGCGACGACACGCCGGTCTCGCAGTTGAGCGCCTTGGCGAGCAGGCGCGCCACGGTGGTCTTGCCGACGCCGCGCGTGCCGGTGAACAGGAACGCGTGGTGCACGCGCCCCGAGTCGAGCGCGTTGGCGAGCGCGCGCACCACGTGCTCCTGGCCGACGAGCTCGGCGAAGGCCCGCGGTCGCCACTTGCGGGCGAGGACGAGGTAGCTCACGGCGCGCCCGCCGGCCCGCGGAGGGAGGCGGCCCGCGCCAGCACCCCTCCGGCACCCGATCGCACCGCTACCGCTGCTCCCTTCCGGGCCTGACGGGGTTTACGGCTGATCGTCGCGGAGGAACCGGCGCGGGCCACCATGGAACTCTCGGGTCGGGATGCGGGAACCCGGCCCCGGGGGACCCGCGGGCGGACCGCCTGAGCGGGCCGCGCGACGTTACACGCGGGGTTCGGAAGCGTCAATTCGCGAGCGGGCACCTGAGGTTAGTTCGGTATCTAATTGAAAGAAGACAGTAAATATCTCGTCCGCCCGTCACGCGCCTCGCGCGATACTCGCGCTGCGCCGTCCCGCGCCGGGCCGCAGCGATCGGTCGCGGGCAACGGCCGCGAATTCTCTCAGATTGGCTAAGGCGAGGGAAACACGCGGCGCGCAGGGGTACGGGCGCAGAGCCGCGCGCGAACCGCCGCCGCAATCAGTCGAGGCGCCAGGTCCACTTCATCGATTGCCACGATCCGTTCGGCTGCCCGTTGCGTAGCTGCGGCTCGAACACCCCCTCCGCACGGATGCAGCGCGCGGCAGCGCGATCCAGCCGGGGCGACCCCGAGGACCGGCGGACCACTGTCTTCTTCGCGCGCCCGTCGGCTCCGACGTACACGATGAGCTCGACACTGCCCTGCTCGCGCGCCCGGCGCGACTCGTCCAGATAGTACGGCGCGCACCGATCCCCGAGGTTGACGCCCCTCAGCACGCGAACCGGCGTCACCCCCGACTCGGCTGCGGTTCGGTGCGAGTCGGTCAGCAGCGCGCGGACCAGTTCCCGCGTGCACGTCCAGTGCTCGGCGGAGTCCGCCGGCAGGCCGACTTCGACGCAGGTACGCGCCGCCTCGCGGGGCAGCTGCTGGCCTTCGTAGCGCGCGTCGTCGGAGTTCTCGGCCGGGGCGCTTCGCCCGGTCCCCAGCTCGTCGGCGACGGCCGCAGTCACCAGTGCGAGCAGGAGTGTCATACGGCTCAGCAGGGCGATCACCGGCATGGTCACGTCCTGTGCGGTCGATCGCGCACGACGCGGGTGCCGCCACGGACCCGGCGCGACGGTGGCCGTCGTCGCACCGCACCCGCCGGCGGTCAGGGACCCGCGGGCTCGCGGGTGGTTCCCTGAGATATACCGCCTAACCTGTTGATTTGGCGGAGAGGGTGGGATTCGAACCCACGAATACCTTTTGGGTATTACTGGAATTCCAGTCCAGCGCCTTCGACCACTCGGCCACCTCTCCGGCGGCTGCGAAGCCTAACTGGCGCCTCGCGCCGAGGCAAACGCACGCGGTCAGGACTTCTCCGCCGGCTTCGGCTTCGGGCGGTCGGGGAAGAAGCTCGGCGACTGGTCGAGGCAGGCATCGGTCGCCTTGCGCGGACGCGCGTCGGCGTTGGCGTCCGGGATCTTGAGCGCGTTCTTGGTGTTCGCCGGCGGCACGCCCTCCGGAACCTTGAGGGGCGGCACGCTGCCGGCATCGAGGTAATGCACCTTCTTGCTGCACGCGTCCTCGCGCGCGAAGTGACAGCCGGCGAGCGCCACGAGCGCACCGGCCGCCAGGATCCGGGAAATCAGTCGCATGCAACCCCCGCGGCGCGCATGGCCTCGCGCACCGTCTGTTGGCCCGCCGCCGACAGGGGCGTCAGCGGCAGGCGGATTCCGGATCCGATCCGGCCGAGGCGCGCGACCGCCCACTTGACCGGGATCGGGTTGGACTCGACGAACAGGCCGCGGTGCAGCGGCTGCAGCCGCGCATCGAGCTCGCGGGCCCGCTCCGCGTCGCCGCGCAGGGCCGCCGCGGCGAGCTCGTGCATCGCGCGTGGCACCACGTTCGCGGTCACCGAGATCACGCCGCGTGCGCCCGCCAGCATCGCCTCGGCCGCGATCGGGTCGTCGCCCGACAGCAGCTCGAGATCGGCGCCGCAGCGCTGCTGCAGCTCGGCGAGGCGCGCGAGGCTCCCGGTCGCCTCCTTGAGCGCGACGATCCGCTCGTGCGCCGCCAGCCGCTCGACGGTGTCGGGCAGCAGGTCGACGCCGGTGCGCCCCGGCACGTTGTAGAGGATCACCGGCACGCCCGAGTCGTCGGCGATGGCGCTGAAGTGCTGGAACAGGCCTTCCTGCGTCGGGCGGTTGTAGTACGGCGTCACCACCAGCACCGCGTCGGCGCCGGCGGCGGTCAGCTCGCGCGTGCGCTCGATGCTGCGTGCCGTGTCGTTGGTGCCGCTGCCGGCGATCAGCGGCACGCGCCCGCGGATGCGGGCCGCCGCGCGCCGCGTGAGCTCGACCGCCTCGGGCAGCGTCACGGTCGGCGACTCGCCGGTGGTGCCGCCGACGACGATGCCGTCGCTGCCCTCGGCCAGATGCCAGTCGACGAGCGCCTCCCAGGCGGCGAGGTCCACCTCGCCGGAGGCGGTCATCGGCGTGACGATGGCCACGAGGCTGCCGCTGTACATCGAACTCTCGCGCAGAGGGGGCCGGGCATGGTACTGACCCGCTGCGGGCCGGCGCAAGCGCGGGTCGGCCACCGGGTTTCCCTCGGCTGGGCGCGCGGGGGTACACTACTCGTTCACCCGCCCTCCCCCGAGTCGATTCCCCCGGATGAAGCAGCTGATCGCCCTGTCTGCCATTGGCAGCGACCGCACCGGCATGGTGCACGACCTCACCCGAGCCATCGCCGACTGCGGCGGCAACATCGTCGAGAGCCGGATGTCCGCCCTCGGCAGCGAGTTCACGATGTCGCTGCTGATCTCCGGCAACTGGCACTCGCTGGCGAAGATCGAGACCGAGCTCAAGAAGGTTGCCGAGGCCTCCGACATCGCGCTGCAGATGCGCCGCACCGAGCAGCGCGCGGTCCGCGGCGACATGCTGCCGTACTCGGTCGACATCGTCTGCCTCGACCAGGCCGGCATCGTCTCGAGCGTCTCGGGATTCTTCTCGGCGCGCGGCATCGACATCGCCGAGCTCGACACGCGCAGCTACGCGGCCGCGCACACCGGCGCGCCCATGTTCTCGCTGCGCCTCGTCATCAACGTACCGAGCCGGATTCACCTGGGCGTGCTGCGCGAGGAGTTCATGGATTTCTGCGACCACCTGAACCTCGACGCGATTCTCGAGCCGGTCAAGAATTGACGGCGGCCCCGGAGAGCGACATGGCGGCACCGGTCATCGGCAAGAAGATCCCCGACTTCGCGGGCGAGACCACCGCGGGGCGCTGGCGGCTCAAGGACGCGGCGGGCAGCCGGCTGGTGCTGTACTTCTATCCGCGCGACAACACCTCGGGCTGCACCAAGGAGGGCGAGGCGTTCCGCGACCTCGCGCCGGAGTTCCGCAAGGCCCGCACGCTGATCCTGGGCGTCTCTCCCGACGGCGTCGCCTCGCACGCGAAGTTCAAGGAGAAGTACCGCTTCCCGTTCGAGCTGCTGGCCGACCCCGAACAGGACGTATGCAAGCTCTTCGACGTCATCAAGATGAAGAGCATGTACGGCAAGAAGTACCTCGGCGTCGAGCGCAGCACCTTCCTGCTCGATGAGAAGGGCGTGCTGCGCCAGGAGTGGCGCAAGGTCAAGGTCGATGGCCACGCCGCGGAGGTCCTTGCCGCGGCCCGCTCGCTCTAGCGGTCCGCCGCCGTGACGCGCACCCCGCGCGCGAAGCGCCGGCTGTTCGTGCTGGACACCAACGTCCTGATGCACGACCCGACCGCGATCTTCCGCTTCGAGGAACACGACATCTACATCCCGATGATCGTGCTCGAGGAGCTCGACGCGGGCAAGAAGGGGCTGTCGGAGGCGGCGCGCAACGTGCGCCAGGTCAGCCGCTTCCTCGACGAGCTCATGCAGGGCGCGAGCAAGGACGAGATCGACCGTGGGCTCGCCCTGCCGAACGCGCTGAACGGCCACGGCGACAAGCGCCCGCCATCGGGCCGGCTGTTCTTCCAGACCAAGATCCTCGACGTTGGCCTGCCCGACCTGCCGGGCCACGGCGCCGACAACGCCATCCTCGGCCAGGCGCTGGCCCTGAAGCGCGCCCACTCCGAGGCCGAGGTGACGCTGGTCTCGAAGGACATCAACCTGCGCATCAAGGCCGCGATCCTCGGCGTGCACGCCGAGGACTACTTCAGCGACCAGACGATCGAGGACGCCGACCTGCTGTACACCGGCAGCCAGGCGCTGGCGGCGGATTTCTGGGAGCGGCACGGCGCGGACATGCAGTCGTGGAAGGAGCACGCGCGGACTTTCTACCGCCTGCGCGGGCCGGCGGTGCGCGACTGGCACCCGAACCTGTTCCTGTACGAGGACACGCCCAACGGGGTCGAGGCGACCGTGCGCAGCGTCGCGGGTGACGAGGCGGTGGTCGAGCTCGTCCACGACTTCCGCACCGAGCGCCACAACGTCTGGGGCGTCACCGCGCGCAATCGCGAGCAGAACTTCGCGCTCAACCTGCTGATGGACCCGGAGATCGACTTCGTGACGGTGCTCGGCCCGGCCGGCACCGGCAAGACGCTGCTGACGCTGGCCGCCGGCCTCGCCCAGACGCTCGACAACCGGCGTTTCAACGAGATCATCATGACGCGCGTGACGATCCCGCTGGGCGAGGACATCGGCTTCCTCCCGGGCACCGAGGAGGAGAAGATGGAGCCCTGGATGGGCGCGCTGATGGACAACCTCGAGGTCCTGACTCAGGGCCAGGAGGGCGGCAACTGGGCGCGGGCCGCCACCAACGACCTGCTGCGCAGCCGCATCAAGATCCGCTCGCTGAACTTCATGCGCGGCCGGACGTTCCTGTCGCGCTTCCTGATCCTCGACGAGGCGCAGAACCTGACGCCGAAGCAGATGAAGGCGCTGGTGACGCGCGCCGGGCCCGGTACCAAGCTGATCTGCCTCGGCAACATCGCCCAGATCGACACCCCGTACCTGACCGAGACGACCTCCGGGCTCACTTACGTCGTCAACCGCTTCCGCGGCTGGCCGCACTCGGGCCACGTGACGCTGGTGCGCGGCGAGCGCTCGCGCCTCGCCGACTTCGCCTCGGACACCCTGTAGGGCGCGCTGAACCTCCGGCGCGCCCTGCGGTCATAAGGCCTGCCATGCCACGCCCCGCCCCCCTGCTGCGCCGCCTCCTGGTCTGTGCCGTGGCCGCCGCCGCGGCCGCCAGCGCCCACGGCGCGGCCCCGACCCAGCAGGACCTGCCCGACATCGGCACGCCGGTCGACGCGATCATGACCAAGAGCGACGAGTACCGGCTCGGCGCGATGGTCATCCAGGGGCTGCGCGACGAGGGGCAGATCATCGACGACCCCGAGATCAACGAGTACATCCAGGGCGTCGGCGAGCGCCTGGCGAGCCACGCCCAGGAGGGCACGGTCAAGTTCACGTTCTACGTGGTCAAGGACCGCGGCATCAACGCGTTCGCGCTGCCGGGCGGTTTCGTGTGCGTCAACGCGGGGCTCCTGCTCGCCACCGCGAGCGAGAGCGAGCTCGCCGGCGTCCTGTCGCACGAGATCTCGCACGTCACCCAGCGCCACATCGCGCGCAGCATCCAGGACCAGAGCCGCGCCAGCCTCGCCTCGACCGCCGCGATGCTGGCCGCCATCGTGCTCGGCGCCATGTCGGGCAACTCCAACGTCGGCATGGCCGGCGTCATCGCCGGCCAGAGCGCCGCGCTGCAGCACCAGCTGAACTTCTCGCGCGAGAACGAGTACGAGGCCGACCGCGTCGGCATCGGCGTGATGTCCGCGGCGGGCTACGACCCGAACGCGATGGCGAGCTTCTTCGAGACCCTCGAGCGGCGCATGGGCAGCGCGGGCCAGAACGCCAAGATCCTCGAGTTCCTGCAGACCCACCCGGTCACCAGCGGCCGCGTCGCCGAGGCCAAGG